>JAAYDK010000192.1 GCA_012729295.1 Spirochaetales bacterium
AATTAGGCACAAAATGAAACAAAATGGATGTGACTTAAGAAGCTCTCATAATCCGCGGGTCGAAGGTTCAAGTCCTTCTGGGCCCAAAGACAAACCTCCTTGCAATGCAGGGAGGTTTTGCTATCTGGAGAGGCAATAATTCAACCTAAACTCAAACATTGAACTAAAAGGTGTACGATTAACTCCGTATAGAGTCAGTTGCCGAGGCGAAACATGAACCGAGTTCTCATCTACTGGTACGATTATTTCTGTTTCTGTAACAGAGATAATATGTATATAATGTTCCTATTATAGAAACAAAATTTCTATTTTGTTCTTGACTCAGAAACATATAGCCTCTATGCTAGATATACCATGATTGCAAAAAGAATAGCAGAACTCGAAACAACTATGCTCCGTCGTATCTCATCCTTACCTGATCGGTTCCGACCGTTTGTAATGCATAGAGATACTCTTCCACGTACCTTCATGCTCACTGGGCCAAGAGGTGCTGGAAAAACAACATACCTCCTCCACCACGCAAATAAGCTAGCTGATACCCAGCAACAAAGCATTCTGTACCTCTCGGCTGATAATCCCACGTTAGGCACTGAGAGTCTCTATGAGATCGTTGCTTCAATCTTTCTTGCAGGCTATTCAGGGGTAATAGTTGACGAAATCCATTTTGCCAAAGACTGGAGCATACACATGAAAGCGCTCTACGATGACTTTCCCAACCATACGCTCTGGATTTGTGATTCATCGTCTCTTTGTCTGAGGATGGGAAAAGGTGATCTCTCTCGCCGTTTCGTGCATATTGAGATGCCACTTCTCTCATTCCGCGAGTTTCTATACCTTGAAACTGGTGTTGAGTATCCAGTGTACGACCCCTTTCATCCAAATGGAACGCTTCCAGTACAACCCTCTCCCGGTATTTTATCTGCTTTTAGAACGTATAAAGGAACAGGAACTCGTCCTTTCTACCGTGAGGGGGACTTCAACAACCGAATGCTCTCAATTCTCGATAAAACGCTCTACAGTGACATCCCATTCTTTCTTCCTTCTGTAACTGATGGCAACCTACGGCTGATGAAAGCAGTTTCTGGTATACTGGCCAACACATCCATTCCTCGCCTACAGGTCCGTTCCCTCTGCAGTGATTGGGCGATCGGGGCTGAAAAGCTCTACCAATTATTGCAAGTAATGGAATCAGTAGACCTCCTACGTATCATCCGCAAAGAACATACCACCAAAGTAAAAAGTGCAGGTGATAAACTTTTCTTCTCTGATCCAGCCTTCTATACGGTACTTGGTGGAGATGTCGGCAATGCAAGGGAAGCCCTAGTTACCATGCTCTGCTCATATGGGGGCTACCTGGTTGAGGCAACCAGAGACGAGACAACGGGGGATTTTGTCATTTCTAAAAAGGAAGGCACGGATTCAAGTCACGTAAAAATCGAGGTGGGAGGACGTTCCAAACAATCAAAAAATGCTGATTATGTAATACGTGATGATACCGATTACCCCGGAGGGAACAGCATTCCCTTATGGCTATTGGGCATGATGTATTAAAATCGGTCCCGGACTCGTAGACAATCGAAGCTCGATCACTTGATTTGACCGTGCTGGTGCATAAGCAAGAAAGTCGTCGTAATTTTCTCCTTTACGACGGCACTTGTGTTTTCTATTACAAATGATTCTCTAGGAAGAAAGAACCTACTGGTCTAGGACCTTCGCTTTGAACTGAGCCTGTTTGTTTACCATAAACGCTACATAGGCACCGCTAAGATTCACCTCAAGTTCTTTCTTGCCGCTGTAGAGAGTATCGTGCTCTATGTTGAATTCGGAGTCCAGGACAATAATCCTTCCACCTTTCGGTATGAGGTAGAAATAGGATCCTGTTCCTTCTGTTTTCCTCCATACGGTAGTGACACCATCGACGTTGATTGTCTCCCCTTCAGTGAATGCCGGAATGTCGGTTGTCTTCATACAAGTTACACCATAAGCTACCAGAAGTCCCTCGTCATCAATACTGAGGGGAGTCTGATCTCTGAAAATAGGCAGCACCATGACGGTCTGATTACCTTCAGCGATAGCGTAGGGATGGCCGTCCAACAGCAGAATGTTTGGCAACTCCCCGATGAAAGATGAGCAGGATTCTTTCATACCCAGCAATCTCATCTGATAGTTAGTACTTTATGTATGTGGAATACATGCTACAACAAGACGGTCCGTTGATGACATGCAATTAGTGGAGGAAAACTAGGTTGTATTACTCGTCAAGTTCAGAAATTTCTATTTTGTTGGTTAGAGTGTACGAATTTAAATATAAATTGGTGGTTGCACTGTACAATTTAATCATCTAGCCTTATACTTCTCTCATGGACAGACTATTCGAATATTATATGCGTCGACTACAGAACGTGGACATGACTTTTGTCCGCTATTTAGAAAATTCCATATCCTGGAATGCACGTCTGATAGGAATCAAAGGTGCCAGAGGATGTGGAAAAACTACACTATTATTGAAGCATATCAACAAGAACTTTCGCAATGATCTATCTAAGGCGCTTTATGTAAGTTTGGACAACATCTGGTTCAGCAACAATAGTCTTATCGATTTGGTAGATTATTTCGTCAAACGGGGAGGCACCCATCTATTTTTGGACGAGGTCCATAAATATCCCGAGTGGTCGGTTGTGATAAAAAATATTTACGATGAGTATCCCTCAGTCCATATTGTGTTCACCGGTTCGTCCTTGCTGGAAATAATAAAGGCACGTGCAGACCTCAGTCGTCGTGCGCTTGTCTATGAATTGCCCGGACTCTCATTTAGAGAATTTCTTCAATTTGAAACAGGACTCTTTTTCCCGAGTGTTTCCTTACATGACATAATGCAAGACCATGTTGATCTAACCCAAAAAATTGTATCTCAAGTAAAACCATTCGCCCATTTCGACAATTACCTTACATACGGTTATTACCCCTATTACCGAGAAGCAATACACGATTATCCCCAAAGGCTTGGAGAAACGATTCTTATGATTATGGAGCAAGAGCTGCCTTTTTTAAGAAATGTCGAACCATCTTATGTACCCAAATTAAAACAACTGTTGGCCATTATTGCAGAATCGGCTCCTTTCATCCCCAATATAACCAAACTTAGTGAACGGATAGGCATCAATAGACAGACATTTATCACATATCTTACCTATCTGGAACAAGCTAACCTCATACACCTGCTATACCGCGAGACTAAAGGGATTGGATTATTACAAAAACCAGACAAGATTTTTCTCGACAACACTAATCTTATGTACGTTTTAGGGAACCAAAACCCGTCTGTCGGTACTCTGCGGGAGACGTTCATGATCAATCAACTTTCTCGGGTCACAAAAGTCCAGTATTCACCTCAAAGTGATTTTCTAATCGAGGATTCTTTGACAATCGAAGTGGGAGGAAAGAATAAAACACGAAAACAACTAAAAGG
>JAAYDK010000193.1 GCA_012729295.1 Spirochaetales bacterium
TGTCTTGCCAGACGTTTCTCCAACCGCTGCAAATGATGGAATTGTGTACACACATCTCGGCATGACAGAATCATCGTACGGTTTTCTCGATTCTTTCATGAGAATGTTATCCACAACCAGTTCAGCCTCTGCGTATGCAGCATGGGCTAATTGATAGCCTCCGATGACATCGCCTATGGCATAAATTCCTTCAACACTCGTTTGCAGGTATTCATCAACCACTACATGACGGTTGTTGGTAAAAGTTATTCCAGAATCGGCTTCGATACCATCAATATTGGATTTTCTACCCACTGCCATCAGTACGACATCTGATTCAACTGCTAGGTCAGTTCCATCCTTGGTAATGGTTGTCCTGCACATTCCGTTGTTCTTTTCAATCTTACTCACCTTAGCCGAGAGGTGAATCGTAAGACCGTTCTTGTCCAAGGTTTTTTTCAACAATGCTACAGCTTGCGGTTGTTCTTGAGGCAACAGGGATTCCATCATTTCAATCACCGTTACTTCGCTTCCGAAAGAGTTGAAGGCACTTGCCAGCTCAAGACCGATTACGCCACCGCCGATAATCGTCAGACGCTTTGGGATCTTAGAGATATTAAGCAGGTTAGTCGAGTCAATTGCATGTTCAGAACCAGGAATATTCAACGTTGAAGGACGGGAACCGGTAGCAATAACGATAGTGGCAGCAGTATAGTGCGAGCCATTGCACTCCACTATTTTACCGGCTTTTAGAACCGCTTCCCCTTTGACTATCGTTACCTTATGATGTCGTAATAATCCTGACACTCCACTAGTGAGTTTTTCAACCACAAGAGCTTTTTGACGTTGGATTTCCTTGAAGCTGAACATCCCGGCATCTTTGTAAATACCACTTGCGGTAAGTTTCCTGATTTTCTCCAGATCCCCAGCCTTGTCTAGCAAATATTTTGTAGGAATACATCCTACATTTAAGCAGGTGCCTCCAAATGCTCCCTTCTCAAATATTGCCACACGGAGGGAGGCTTTCGCTGCTTTAATGGCACAGGCATATCCAGCCGGGCCTCCACCGATTACGAGTACATCATATAATTCCATCTTATCCATCCAATTATACAAACATCATCAATGGATGCTCGATTAATGTTCTCAAAGCATCGAGTAACCTTGCAGCGTACGCACCATCAATGATTCTATGATCAAACGATCCTGTAATTTTCATCATTTCTACAGGTTTCCACCCGTCACCTTCCCATACAGGCTTGGTAACTATGCCTCCTACCGCTAAAATCGCACTCTCTGGCGGGTTCACTATAGCTGTGAAATGATCGACTCCGAACATTCCGAGATTTGAGATTGAAATACTCCCGCAACCCATCTCATCTGTGGTCAAGGTTCCTTTCCGAGCTTTTTCAATTAATGCACGACTGGCTTTTGCAATTTCAAAGAGTGACAGCATATCAGCATGCTCAATTACTGGAACTACCAAGCCTTCATCTATGGCGACAGCCAATCCGATGTTCGTATGTGAATACATGCGTAGTTCTTCTTGTTCGTACCGGGCATTGATCAATGAGTACTCTTTGGCAACTACCGAAAGCGCTTTTATAATAATGTCGTTATATGAAATTTTTACATTCTTCAACTCTTCCATTTGTTTTTTCAGGTTAATCGCCTGCAGCATATCAACCGAAACCGTAACCTGGAAGGTTGGAACTGTGGATACACTTTCAACCATCCTTCTGGCAATGGCTTTTCTCATTCTGCTCATCGGCATTACTTCATAATCATTGGCAGGACCAACATGGCTATCGGTGTAGGAAATTACGTCATGGCGTGTGATATATGCACCATTGGACGGGGTTATCATCTGTAGATCCACACCTAGTTCTTTAGCCATGCGCTTACTGTTAGGCATTGCAGGGTACTGGCCTCTGGCTACTTCTACCGTAGGAGCTTCTGGGTGAGTTTTCATGATTGGAATAAAATCACCATCCGGTTCACTCGAATCCATCACTTCCTGTTGCTCCGGGGGCACTGCCTCGGTATTGTTGGATTTCGTATAAGCATCCTGATCCTTGGCATCGCCGATCACGCACACTATATCTCCGCCTTCGACTGTATCACCTTCTCCAGCGAGAATATCAATGACAATTCCTGTGGCAAAACTTTCAACTGGAAGAACTGCCTTATCGGTTTCAGCCTCCAAGAGAATATCTCCGCGTTTGACATTGTCTCCGATTTTGACTTTCCATTGACAAATCACCGCTGTATCCGTTGTCTGCCCAGCATTGGGCATACGTATCTCTTTTATCATCTCACACCTTCATCAATTTTCTTGCTTCCTCGACAATTCTTTCCTTAGAAGGAATTACATAATTTTCCAAGACAGGGGAGAAAGGAATCGGAACGTCATAGGCAGCCACCCGAACGATTGGTGCATCCAGTAGGAAAATGTGGTGTTCAGCGATCCAAGACCCTAATTGTGCTCCCCAACCGCAGTTGTAATTGTCTTCATGGACAATCATCAACCGTCCTGTTTTTTCCAATGAGGCGACCACCGTATCATAATCGAACGGGACTAAAGTCCTCGGGTCGATCACTTCACAGCTAATACCTTCCTGTTCCAGAATCTGAGCAGCTTCAAGGGCTTTGTAATTCATCAACAAGTTGGCAACGATGGTGATATCCTTGCCTTCTCGACGTATTGCCGCCTTTCCGAATTCGATTACATAATCGTCTTCCGGCACTTCTGTGACCGTGGAAATAGCGTCCTTTTCCTTACGTTTGCTGCCATAGAGCAACTTGTGTTCGAACACGAGCACCGGGTTGTCATCCCTGATCGCTTGTTTCATCAATCCTTTTGCATCATAAGCCGTGGAAGGACAGATCACCTTCAATCCAGGAACATGGGTAAAGAAGCCTTCAAGGCTCTGTGCATGTTGTGCACCCCGATTGCTTGCTCCGCACGGAGCTCGCATCACCATCGGGACGTGAACCTTTCCACCGGACATGTAGCACATTTTTGCAGCTTGGTTTACCAATTGATCCATCATGCAAAAAAGAAAGTCCCCATACTGTAAATCAGCCACGGGACGCATACCCATCATGGCCGATCCAACACAGACACCCGCCAGCATGATTTCAGAAATCGGCGTGTTCAATACGCGTTCGTAACCGAATTCATCACCAAGGCCTTTCGTGACGGTAAACGCACCTCCCATACCGCCAGGGATATCTTCATCTTCACCAAGGCAGAACACAAGCGGGTCCCGCCGCATTTCCTCAGCGATTGCACTTTTCAAAGCGTCAGCAATAGATAGCAAGGCCATTATTTACCCTCCCAATACACATCAGTAAGCGCACTTTCAATCTGAGGGAACGGGGCATGTTGCGCGTACTCGACTGCTTCATCGATATCTGCCTCGATGTTATTATCGATTTTTTCAACTTCTTCTTCGGTTGCCAACTTATTGGTTATTAAGTAATCACGGAAATTCTTCACCGGATCATGGTCAAACCAATGTTTCTCCTCGTCTTTCGGGCGATATTGGCACGCATCATTCCTCGAGTGCCCGCCGTGACGATATGTCTTCAACTCAATGATTGTCGGACCTTCACCGCTACGTGCTCGCTTGATAGCCCTTGTTGCTGCTTCATTGACTTTCAACACATCGTTTCCATCTACAATTTCAGATGGAATTGCGTAAGCGACAGCCCTGTCAGCTGCAGGATTCTGCATATTGCATGTTATGGCGATGCTTGTTGTAGCACTATATAGGTTGTTCTCACATACATAAATGACGGGAAGCTTCCAGATTGCCGCTGCATTCATAGATTCATGGAATGCACCTTCATTGGTTGCTCCGTCACCGAAGAAACAAACAATTACATTGTCTTTTTTCTGCATTTTATAAGCTAGGGCAACCCCGGCTGCAATCGGAAGGTTTCCTCCTACAATTGCATTCGCAACCAACGCACCGACTTCAATGTCCCCGGTATGCATCGCTCCACCTTTACCCCTACAGCATCCTTCATCCTTGCCGAACATCTCGCACATCATGCTCTTGAGTGAAACACCTTTGGCCAAATCATGGCCGGCAGGCCGGTGTGTTGAAGCCATATGGTCATCTGTGCGTAAATCGTACAGCATCCCCACCGCACAGGCTTCCTGCCCTGTGCTTTGATGGATGGTGCCGGGCATGATTCCTTCTAGAAACAGATAATAGATCCGTTCTTCATATTTACGGATCAAAGACATCCGTTGATACATGCCGAGAGCTCTTTCCTTATCAGGTAACTTGCTCATGTTTCCCACCTTAATAAATTGTAATTACATTCACACTATTTTTATTTTTGCTGTTTTTACCTAGAAAAATAAAAATTTATTTACTTTTAACCAATTAAACCACTTCGGATATAGAGTGTCAAGTAATATTACTTAGATATTTATATGTAATTACATTAATTAACATCAATAATTTCCATCATATATGATTGCTCAGTTAAAAACAAACCATTATATAGTACAGTTCCTAGACATCAAAAAGGGCAAGGGTCAAATCCTTTTTTTACCCTTATGAGTACTTCAACAGTTCACGAAATTCCCTACAACTCGTCTCGGAACTATGCTGTGAATCTTTACATCAATTTTCCCCTTTGGCCATATATCAGCCTCCATAAACCACCCAGGTGCATTTATTCGTTCAGGATGGGCCGCTGACAATGGAGGGTTCACCAAATAGGTCCCTTTTGGGGTAACCCTAAAACTCCACCAGTGCAGATGCCCGGATCCATGGAATAAGAAGCGTTTCCCTTCTTCTAGTATTTTGCGTACTTCATTACAATTCGCTACTTTCATCAGCGGTACTGTGTCGCTAGGAATGAGGAAATTTCTATGAATTTCGTGATAATTCAGTGGGTGATGGCTGAACACCATTTTCGGTAGATCGTCACAGTTCATCTCATGACGCAACCATTCAAGCTGCTTTTCAGAAACCGCTCCTCCTACCCCATCGATCATCGGATCCAGCGAATCGAAGAATATGCACTTGTATCCATTATATATTCGTACATAGGGAAGTTCTGGATTCTCAAGCAACCGTGCAAGTTCAGGCTTTCCAACATGCACAACATCGTGATTCCCATCTACATGGAACACCGGACATTTGACCTTGTTATCTATTTCTTCAAAAATCGCTGCTGTGTTCTTACAATCGGAGTTATTGTCGACATCGATGATACGGTCTCCAAGCTCTATGATGAGATCAGGCTTCAGTTCGTCATTGACAATAGAGACAAAACGCTCAATCAAGTTCGGGATTTCTTCATTCGGAGTGTATTTCCAGATGCAATCGCTCCAATCCTGTCCAGGAGAAAGATGAATATCAGAAACAAAAACTATTTTTATAGTATCCATATCACCTATCCGTTAGCTTTCAGTTATGAAGGTTCATCGCCCTAAGTCGGGAAAGCATTGCTTTGGGGTCGTCAGCCATTAAGATTCTACTACCATACGCCATGGCATCGATATAAGCTTGAAAATCACTGTAGAATGAGACAGTGAGCGGCATGATGCCTTTCTTGAGCAACAGCACATACCAGGCCTCAGGGCATGGTATGGTATGATGCTTGACGACGATCCCATCATCCTGGACAATCCAGTTGAGTAGGCAAACCACATCACAGATTTCAGAAGGGTCTACTTCCATCTCACCCATGATATTCCATGGGTAAAAGCCATGATAATGAAATGTATTGCCAAAATCTTTGAACGATCTTTCAACAATCTTACCTGAAAATGAATTGAGCCAAGTTCTATTCCCAAGACCTCGAAGGGCGAGCATGTTGGCAGCTTTGCTTGCAGACTCAAAAGCAAAATCCTCTTTCCCTGGTACCGGCAGATCCTTTAGTTCGATATTAAGCATGAGGTCAGGATAATCGACAGCCACATCCAGTAATTCATCCAACAGCGCGACATGTTCGAACTGAGGTGCTGAAAAATCATCCGAAGATTTGCCATGAACCGCGGCATTCATTGACCGCAATTCTTTATAGGTGTGGTCACAGACATATCCGTTCCCATCGGTGAGATCCTCAAGCTTCAAATTGTGCATCAAAAACAGATGTCCGTCTTTTGACATCCTGACATCGGTTTCAATCATGTCAACGCCAAGATCGGCTGCATAGCTGATTGCCGCTATGGTATTTTCGATACCATGGACTCGTTCTCCGCGATGTCCGCAGACTGCTACTTTTTCTTTGCATTCAAACATCAAGGCCTCCCCGGTAGTCATCGTAAAAATTCATCGACCGCCGTTCCTTGTGCGTAAGGCATTTCAAGACCGAGTAGTTTCGCAAATGTCGGTGCTTCATCAACAATTGGTCTTCGTTCGATGACGATATGTTCATTGAAATCAGGGCCGATTGCATTGAATACTGGTTGTGGCCCTAAATCTGGATTATATCCATGTGTCGCTCTACCAAAACGATAGTCTGTAATATCAAATGGTTTTACAGATGGCCTTGTACAGTCATCACTGAATGAGGTAAAACCATCAGATTCAAGCACAAAGGAGAAATCACCATTCAGATGCTCAAGCCTATCGATCTCTTCTGCAGTTAATACTTCATAGAAACCATAGATGCCTTCAGCTGCCATGCCTTTGAGAAGTGCATGCACAGCATCATAGGTTTTTCTATCGGTAGGATCTTTTAGGTGTACCAAATTGGACATCGCATCAGAAAAGCAGAAGGCCTTCCAATCGGTCACATTGCCATCATCGTCAGTCGTGATAAATCCATGGTCCCGAAGATATATGTTAGGCTTGATAATACGCTTAACATCCATCTGCCCATGATCACTTATCACTGCAATATTCGTAGCTTCATAAACATTTGCTTTTTTAAGTGCATCAATGAGAAGGCCGAACTGTCTGTCGACACACTCGATCCCCTTATCAGTTTCGCTATTGAATACTCCGTACTTGTGCCTTGTTCCATCCATGATGCCGTCATGGACAAACATGATTTCAGGTGCATACTGCTCGATGATGTCACATGCGCAGGCAATGAGAAAGTTATCGACATACGGCTGAACCATGAAATTTGTTCTGCCTGTCTTGGAATGACTTTCAGGAAGCAAGTGCTCGTTCTTACGAGCAATTTTGATCACTTCTTCGCTTGATCCTTGATGTCTGAAGGCTGTTTCCAGCGTATCGTTCGCATACGGCATCCAATATTCATTGATTAGGTAATCAATATCCGGATGATTTCCCGTCACCGGCCAAAATACAGCACCTGTACTGAACCCTGCCTTTCTTGCAATGGTAAACAAATCTTCAACCTTCACATGTTTATGATCCCACACCCAGTTTTGCTCTTTATCCGTAGTGGTGAATTCAAAGTTACTTACAATCCCATGTCTACTTGGATAGCAGCCCGTGCTGATACTCGTATGTGCCGGATATGTAATCGATGGGTAGATTGTCCTCACATGATTAATCTGGCAGCTTCGCTTCATCACCGAACCAAAATTCGGCATTTGCATGAGTTTGTCGACATCCTCTCGAACCAAGGCATCAACTGAAAATACTAATAGTCTCTTTCTCATATCGTTTCCTTAGAGCGTTAGTCCCTACCAATAGTGTAATGACCGTCTTCTGCTGCCTCTCCATAAATATTGGTGATTTGCCTTATATATTGTGACTGCACTTCATAATTTCCATCACCAGGTGTCGATACTGACACAGTTCCATCCTGGCTAGTGTAAAAAGTCAACGCATCTTGTTTAAAACGATATTTCATTGCTACTGTCTTGCTAGTGATCAGACTGTGTTGTTGTATTGCCACCAGGGGGCTCAATGCTTCGATAAATTCAAACCGATTAGAAGTTTCATACCCATGATGGTTCATTTTCACGATATCTGAATCGAGTTCTTTACCATATTTCTCAACAAGTGCCAATTCCCGTGTGATATAGATATCTCCTGAAGTCCAAAAGCTGGAATCACCGTAAGTAATCTTCATTGCCAAAGAACAATCATTGGCATCCATGTATCCCGCCTTGATATCTTCTTCTGAACCTTTTTCCGGTCCATACACATCAACTGTCACATGATTGCCGAACATAAATGAATCACCTTCATATAAGATATCACAGGTGATATCCTGCTCCTCGATCTTTGCCATTGCATTTTTGTATGTAGCGGATTCATATTCATGCGCGTTCTTATAAATATGCCCGATATCATAGTGTGAAGCCAATTCCACAAAGCAACCGATATGATCCGCATGAGGGTGGCTCATGACAAATACATCGATTTTTTCTATGCCCATTGCCTTTAACTGCATATCAATTTCCTCAAAACACCAACTATTGCTACAGTCAACCATCATCACCAACCCTTCGGGAGAAGTAAAAATAGTACAATCTCCAGCGTAAGTAACATCATTACCCGCTTCTTTAGATCCAGTGGTGTTCAGATAGCGTGCAGTAAGCTTACCTGAATCGTGTGTGGTGTCCAACACCGCTGAGGTGTACGAACCATCGGCATCTTGTGCCGGGGTATTACCAGCTGTTGAAGCACAGCTGACAACAAGGAGCATTACAAGTAACACACTTGCAAGTAATTTTGTGAATTTCATATATGTTCTCCACTAGTGAACGGCAATTCAAGACAATCAGTAGACCGTGAATACACTTGTTGTCTCCACTGAAAAAATGTTAGTGACAATCAAATTGTCAGTTCATTGATCATTAAAAGGGCAGAGCCAAGCTCCGCCCTATCTATGAATTCTAGAAATCATGCCACCTTATAAGTTAGCAAGATTGTACAGTTCAATCGCTTCCTGGATCTGATCATTTGCTGTTTTGATCGCCTTGGCAATCGTTGCGTCAGTAGGATCATTGCACACAGTCTCAACCGCAAGCTTGTTTGCATTCTTAATCTCAGCTGAAACTCCGCAAATCGGCATCAATGCATCACCCTTACTGCTATTCAGACTATCGTACACTGTTGAGATTCCAGGGAAAATGTTTGTCATGTAGTTCTGGTAAACATCGCTATCGAAAGCATCTGTGCTAGGAGCAAGATAACCGGTTGCAGAAGCAAAATAACCAGCCCATTCACCTTTGCTTGCAAACTTCATGAATTCATAACCACCCTGCATCGCCCACTTGTTTCCATTATCGGCAATGAACAACCACGTACCGCCTGAAGGTTCACCGGCACGATCACCAGCTTCAGTTACTGAAGGACAGGGAACAACACCAACTTCAAACGCACCGTCAACTGCAGTCAAGAGCTTTGTTGTCATTGAAATGACACCAAGCATCATTGCACAATCTTCAGCAGCAATCAGAGGAATAATTTCCGAACTGTAGTTTGCACCGAAAGGAACACCAAGATTTTCTTTATAGAGGTCTTTGTAGAAACCTAGATATTTGGCAACCGTGGATTCCACTTCTCCACCATCTTTGTAAAGCACTTTAGTGATGGGGCCCTCAAGACCATTCATGTTGTCGTAGGCCACCACACCTTCACGTGCAAGCGCTGCATTGAAATAATAGCCAGCATCAGTGTGGAAACCAATTCCGTATTGGGTGTAACCACCGTTCACTAAGGTTCTGCAAGCTTCAAGAACGCTTTCGAATGATGTAAGTGAAGCAGGATCGATTCCAGCCTTAGCGAGCATGTCTGCATTATAATAGATTGTGGGATAGCTTACACCGCTGGGATATCCAACAAGATTTCCTTCACCATCTAATGATGCAGCATAGAATGATTCATAGGTATTCGCGAGTTCAGGCCATCCAGCAGTATCCTTGTCTACATAGCCTTGGGCGTTTACCGCATAGTCTGCATTGATCACCATTCCGATATTTTCTATCGCGCAGTGAAATAGAGCAGGAAGCTCATTTTTTAGAGTTGACTGCATCTTAGCAATAAGTTCATTCTGCGACCCTTGGTACTCGATGGTAACATGGTAATCAGACTGGCTTTCATTGAATGCATCGATAATGTTTTGGAAATACCCAACATTCACAGCACCATGGAATGTCCACCATACTACTTCAACAGTCCCTTCCGGTTTTGTTTCCTCTACTACCGGTGCCTCTTGCTTTCCACCGGCAAATACGGAGCACAATACAAGCGAGATCAGAATCAAAACAACAGTTAGTTTTTTCATCATCCATTCCTCCTTTATAAATTCTTAAGCGACAACATCGCCTTTTCCCTGACGGGATTTATCAACCTTTTATACCTCCGGACACCATTCCCTTGATGATATAATCCTGACCGAAGATAAAAGCTAAGACTGCGGGGGTCATCGCAACCATGGCAGCAGCAATCACCTTTCCGTATTCCTCCACATCGCCGGTCACAAGATACGAGACACCTACTTGTACCGTTCTCCAGATATCTTTGTTTGTTACAAGCAATGGCCAAAAGTATGCATTGTAAATGCGTACGAATTGGTATATCGCAAGGGCAGAAATCGTTGGAATTGAAAGCGGCATTGCAATCTTGAAAAGAAATCCGATATCCCCGCAACCATCAAGCGTCGCCGCTTCCTTGAAATCTTTCGGAAGCTGTTTGTAATACTGGCGCATCATGAAAATGCTCGTGCCTGAAATCAAGGATGTGAGGAATAACCCGGCATATGAATTCACTAATCCCATATTCTGGATAGTGACATAGTTAGTGATGATAACCACCTCACCGGGAATCATCATCGTACTAAGGATAACCACCCACAGAAATCGTTTTAACGGGAATTCGAAAAATACAAATCCGTATGCTGCAAAACTTCCGAAGATCACTTGGCCGAGGATTGCCACGACACAAACGATAATCGAATTCTTCAGATAGTGTAGTATGGGGACACCTGTGAACACTTTAATATAATTTTCAAGTGTCGGAACCTTTGGAAATAAGAGCAAAGGTAACTGGGACAGCTCTTTTTCAGAGTGAATGGAAAACATGAGCCCGATAATTAACGGAGCAATGAACGCTAGTCCAATTGCCAGCTTTACTATATATGATACAATCTTAATTGTTGTTTTCTTAGTTTTCGCACTAATCATTGATAGTGTACCACCTTCTTCTCAAGAGCAAATTGGATTCGTGTAATAACGAAAATCAGTAGGAATAGAAAAATCGCCTGTATGCAAGCTGTTTCAAACCTTCCTTTAATCAATGCGTTTTCATAGATGTAATAGATGAGTGTCTTGGTTGAATTGACGGGTCCTCCACCGGTGAGCAGCCGTATCTGTGCAAAACTCTTGAACGAGCTGTTGATGTTCAAGAAGAGCACGAAGAAAATCTGGGGGGATGCAATAGGAAGTAGTATGTGCTTGATTTTCTGCCAGGCATTGGCTCCATCAAGCACTGCACTTTCAAGCAACTCCGTCGGTACATTCCTAAACCCTACAAGCAAGAATATGAAACTGGCACCTACGTGCATCCAGACCGTAACAATGCATACAACCCAGATTGCATATTGCATTTCATGCTGCCAAGCGATTGTTGTACCTAAAATACTGTTCAACAAACCATTTTTCTGACGAAAGATAAATACAAAGATACCCGCGGCTGGAGCAGAAGCAATCGCCATTGGAAGCGCGAACATAGTTTGGTACACCTTTGAACCTTTCACTTGGTTTGAAGAAAGAAGTGCAAAGAATAGAGCGAAGAAAAATGTTCCAACAAGGTTTATGGCGGCAATCTTCAGGGTGACACCCATGACTTTCCAGAAAGTTTCATTGGTAAGCACCCTCTTCCACATCTGCAAACCGACAAACTTCGTTGGATTACCATATGTATCGGTAAGAGTGAATGACAGTACAATTGTCCTAAGGAAAGGGTAAATGGTAAACATACCAAAAAGAATGAGTGCGGGTGCAATGAATACATACGGCAACGGCGATACTCTTTTACCCTCTTTCAGAAGAACATAACCATGTCTTTTAGTTAACAGCATCGAACACCACCTGAGATAATTGGAGTTTTATGAATTTGAAAACCTTCATGATTGGGCAGATTACTGTAAAGGGCCGACCTATCAGCAAGTGACAAAACGTCTTTACCACATCCACGGATTAAACATACCACTTCGTAATCTTCCTTAATTTAATTTGTAATTACATCTTCAGACGTATTCAAATTGCATACTTCTGTCGAATATATTACATAAAATCTGTGCGAACTGAGCGTGATTATCATACTATAACGGTATTAAGAGGTAGTCAAGCAAATTTTTAATAATATTTCAATGTAATTACATATAAAATAATTTACATATTTTATGCTTTATTTAATGCTAAAATTATCATATTATGTAGTTACATTTAAAGAGGAGAGTGTTCATCATGGGAATTACATTAAGCGATATCGCAAAA
>JAAYDK010000194.1 GCA_012729295.1 Spirochaetales bacterium
AGCTGTGAGAACAGTGCTGTCAGCTCCAAAAACATGGGAGACAGTTCTTTCTCAATCGCCGGGTTAATTTTGGGCGAAGCGAAGACAATCTCTCCAGTAGCAATATTGAAAAAGCCATATAAGCACAATGCCGTGCGAACGCATTTCTGGATAATCTTTGTTAGCGTTTTCTCCTTATCGCCGTAATTCAGTCCGCCTTCGTGATATGCAACATCAACGGCATAAATACTCTGAGCTGACTGGGAAAACGCAATGCCAATAGCATCTATTTCAGCCTGTTTTATGAACTGTTCAAGAGAACAGCCTTTGAAAATATCAAACTGATGCTTGTCTAAATAAAACTGCGAGAATTTGTCGGCAAGCATTTGTAGGTCATTTCGGTTGTCAATCGCCCAAAAAGGGGATGCCTTCCAGTTGGTCTGTGCCAATTGACAATGCTTTTCGTGGCGTAGCCACGAGTAGATAAGGGATTCACCCATTTCAATTTTCATAATTACCCCTTGCTCCCGGCCTGTAGTTTACTGTTTACTTCTCAAAGCCGCGCTGAAATCCATAGCTCGTTCTGGCGGGCTCATATGGTTTGCTCAACGATCACGGTTGCAAAGCGCTCGTATTGCACATTCGGTGCAATGCGGCGTGGCTGTGCATATTTCACCGTATCCATCGGCGCAATAGCTCCAAATTAAGTTGTCTATGGTCGCCATAGATAACCCGGTCGTCTTCGCAAGTGATTCCACTTCGGCAATCACCTCTTGCACAGTGGCGGGATCACGGTTGGATTTTCCGATTCTGCTCTTTCCGAAGAATCGTCGAAGATGGAGATCGGGTTTTGCACCATCAATTCCAACGTTCCGAATATACTCCCACGCAAGGGCTTCTCCCACTTGGCGTAGTTTGTATTTTGATACACTTGATGCAAGCAAAGCAACAATCTCGTGTGCCGGAGCCGAAGTGACAAAGTCATCCATGCTGCCATAGACATTTGAAATTCGTTCAAATACTTCGATATTGTAGGTCAGTGCTGCCATCTGTGCGGCAGTCTTTCTGTTGCCACATTTGATTGCGAACAAGGCGTCACTAAAATACGCCGGAGAGGTTGCTTTGATTTTGTCAATGTCATACTGAAAAAACACATTGTCAATCTCTGTTAGATGAGGGACAATTCGCTTCCATGAGGTCTGGTTGGTCAAAAGCGAATATACCAGCCCTTTTATATGCTCCGACAGGCAGTAGCTTTTGCCTTTCAAGCGTGCTTTTATAGCCGAATCTATTGAGCTTTCATATTGCAGGCCGCGACTTTGAAGATGGCTTTGTATCGCAAAGATTAAGTCGGCATTTTCAGAGTTCGCAGGTTGTTCTGTGCCAGCAACAGGGAGATGACACGCCCAAATATAGAGGGCTCTCATTGACCGCAGCATTGTCTCCCAAAACGCAAACTCGTCTATGTCGCCGGGATAGTCGCATTGGAGGGAGTTCTCATGATAGTACCAGTTGGCTGGGGCCGGGGGCAAAGCAGAATCCTTTGCAAAAGCAATGTAGGCACTATGCTCCGGCCGATTGTGAAATAAAATGCGATGTGATCCATCGGGCAATTGTTCAGTAGCGTAGGTTCCAACAATGATATGTTCACAGTTGGGGGTTTCGGGATCTGCGAAAGCTTCACCACTATCTCCAAATGCATGGCCACAGCAGCAAAACTCTGTGATATAGCCTTTTCTGTTCAATACTTGGATCGTGAGGGCAATCGGCTCGTCCACTTCGAAATAATTCTCCAGCTCATCATCGATGTTGGTTCCTTGGATGATATCGAAGCTGGTCTTATGTATATATGACAAGGGAGCATCCTCCTCTCGCTCGATTACTGCAAATCAAACAGCTCTGCGCTCAACGAACCAGCGCCCCAAGTTATTCCCGGTAATTGACGCGTTACGTTCAAAAAATAGGTAGCTCTGGCGTCCGTTAATAACGACTGTGTACCGATCGCCTTGACCTCCCGCTTTCAGCGCAGGGGCTTGCCGTATATCCAGAACCCGGTCAATGGGATAGACCGTCCCGTCCTCCCAAGTCAGTGATGTGGGGATAAGCCTCCCGTCCGCATCAAAGTCGGCGGAAACCGGAACATAAACTTTGATAGTCATGGAATCACCTCGGGCGGTGGGAAGCCGCTCCCCAGTTAGTTTTTCAAAAAAGTACTGTTCAGTCCCTGCGGCAGATTGTACTGATAGCCGCGCTGGATCATGGAAAACAGCTTAAAGGACATCAGGTCGGGGCTCACATAGAGCTCCTTGCAAATGCGGAAATAGTCCATATCCTCCTGTGCGGTCAACGCCTCGACCTCATCATCGGAAATGAGAAAATCGGCGGTGAACAGGTTTGCCTGATATTCCGTTCTGGAAGTCATATCGTAAATAACATTATCTTTCATGGGGGCAACCTTGATTTGATCCCGATGCAGTATAATGTGCGCGGCCTCGTGCATGGCAACGATTCGCTTTTCCACTTCAGGCAAAAAGGCGTTAAGCACGACAAATATGGTGCGCTTTGAAAAATAGCAATACCCCTTTAGCCCGTCGCGTCCGTAAACGCGAGACTCCCTAACCTCTACGCCGAGTGCATCGAGCAGATCATAAGGGTCATTGGTCTTATATTTTGCCATGACCCGAAGAACCTCACGATGTATGTAATCGCCGGTCATTTCCTCACCTCTAATCAAGTACAGATCGTTTCGCAGTGAAAGTCTATTATGAAAGCTGTCCAAATAACGGACTGCAAGACTTTTACCGCAAATCGTTCTTTCTGTACTTCTTGGGGGTGAATTTCTTTGCCGCAATATCCTTTGACTCCAAGTAAAGCTGTTGAATCTCGGTCATAAACGCCAGCCTGTCCTCATCACTAAGCTCGCCGCCGGCAAAGACGGCGGCAGCCTGTGTCAGCACGGTCTTGGCATCTTGTTCACCTTTGACACCAAAGCGCTCGGCAGCATTCGTGATAAACTCTTCATCCTCTGAGGCTAAATAGCTCGTGGGAACCTCAAACACCTTTGCAAGTATGTCGTACAACTCACGCCGTTGCGGATAGCGCCCGTCGTTTTCCCAGCCCGCTATTGTGCGCTTCGTCACGCCTGCCAGTTTTCCAAGCTCCGTTTGAGTCAGCTCTTTTTTCGTGCGCAGCTCCCGCACTTTATCGCCAAACTTCATTTTATGCCTCCGTATGATGAAATCTGTTTGCA
>JAAYDK010000195.1 GCA_012729295.1 Spirochaetales bacterium
TATTATTCAAGCAGGGACAGAAGACCAATAGAGGTTATCCCGATGGGATAACTTGTAAAAATGGTTCGAACCGTGTACGTAATGAAATCTGTAAAGAATGTTAAGAGATAATGAAGAATCTATATATTATAATAAGTTATCGTATATAAACAAAATACTTAGGATTTTGGACAAAATATATAACGTGCTTCTATGAAAATATTTTCTGTAAAGAGAAAAAAGTATATATTTCTTTATACTTTTTATTCTAATGAGAAAAAATGTAAATATTTTATGAGCCGTCTCTATTTCGGCATTACCACCTTGAGATTTTGACCTTTGCAAAGCTTTTCGTGCTCTTGTTTAAAGATAGTAACCTGTTCGGGATTATGCAGCATGTCCACTAAGGCCTGGGCAAGGCATTTTCCTACATAGACGGCTGCTTTCTGCCCGATGGACATTCCTGCAGTACAGGTGAGTGCCCAATGATGGACAGGCGTCTTTTTGACCATGCCAAGACCGACTAATCGTCCGGTGGGAATAAGGTACGTAATATACCCTAAATCAGTGGATGCATAGTTGGTGGTAACTACTCCATCCGGTTGTACAAGATCGGTTGAAAGAACACCGCCTTCAGCTTCTTTTTGAAATACTGATTTGTAGATTTCCTTTGCAAATTCCTCTTCTTCTTGAGAATAGGTCAGATCTGGGATTTTCTGCGCAGATTCGCAGAGAAACTTTGTGAAGGACGTGACAATCAGAGTTCCCGGAAGCGCACTTTCGATATGATAATCAAGCTGTGTTTCCGTCATCATCGCCGCTCCTTGGGCAATTTTGATAACTCGCTCTGCTAAAGCATACATTCCCTCCAAATCCTTTGCTCTGATAACATAATAGACCGAAGAATGCTCGGGAACGATATTCGCCTTTGATATCGTTTCAAGATAACTGTGATGGATACGGCAATCAGAAGAGATGTGTTCGCGTAAGTACTGTACGCCGACGCTCATCAATTCAGCTGCGTCCATGGAACTACGTCCCATCTCTGGTGCCTTTGCAGCGTGGGATGCTTTTCCCGTGAATGTGAATACGATTTTTTCGATGCTGAGCCCCATTTTCTCAAAGCCCGTCAAAGGACCGTCGTCGGCATGCCAGCCGATCAGACAATCGATTCCGTCGAACAGTCCCAATTGCTGCATATATAATTTCCCGTTGCCGCCTTCCTCGGCAGGACATGCTAAAAATCGGATCGTGCCTTTCAATCCTTCCTGCTCGACGGCAGCTTTAGCGGCACAAGCAGCAGAAATTGCTGAGGCAGCCATCAAATTATGGCCGCAGCCGTGACCGCATCCCGGTTTCACACTGCGATAGGGAACGGTATCCTGACCCAAATCCGGCAGTGCGTCGTATTCGCCGAAGACCGCTACGACGGGATGGCCCGAACCAAAGCTGGCTACCACGGTATTGGGTTTCCTCTCGGGATAAGTGCAATGGCATACCTCTACGGTAAAGCCCTGTTCTTCGAGAAATGCTGCCGTTTCTTCACAGGCAAAATATTCTTCCATCATGGGTTCGGCATGCTCCCACAGTTTCTTTGAATATGCGGTAACTTGGTCTTCATAACGGTCGAACCATGTTTTGATATGTTTGTTCATAACCTTTCCTCTATCTAGAGTTTTTATCATAATACTAGCTTTGCATGTTAGCATGAATAAAAATCTGTCCGGGTGTCTTTCTTTTTGCATTCCTTAACATCAATTACGCTATTCGAAAATGTAAAGATAAACAATTATACTTCTCATGCTGAGAACAGCTTTTACTCACTATAATTCAGTGTTGCATGAGCTTGGTCCTTCATGCAACAGCTATACATATCTTTATTGCACTATGCAGTTTTAATGGTAATATCTTTATAAATTAAAAACATTTACCATACGAAAAATATTAGTTGCACATCTCTCTATTGACAGTCTACGAAGCCCATGTTAGGCTTGATGAGAATTCTAGGAGCGTTAGGGATTATTGCTTAGGAGGCACTTTAGTGGATGGTTTGATTGCACAGATTCTTGGAATTCTGGCTTTATTATTTATGGTGCTTTCATACCAGCAGAAGGTGCGTGTCGGACTGTTAAGAATGCAGATGCTTTCCAACGCGCTGTTTGTCATCAGTTACTTTATGCTTGGTGCGGTTTCCATGGCGGTCATGTGTTTCATCAATGTGATACGTTCCTATATCTTTTCCAAGCATGATACGAAATGGGGCAAAAGCCCTGTTTGGCTGTGGGTTTTCCTTGCTGTATCTCTGGGTGGGGGAATCCTCTCCTGGGAAGGTCCTATCAGCTTGCTTGTTATTGTGGCGACACTGATTTTGACCGTTGCGCTGTATTCGACGAATTTGAAATTCATGCGGATGATGTTTTTGTTTCCGCCGTTGTTCTACATCACCTATAATGTACTGAACAAGTCTATAGGTGGCATCGGATCCGATATTTTCTGTTTGGTTTCAGCTATCATTGCCATTTGGCGTTTTGATATGCGAAAACCAAAGAACGATGAAAAGAAACAGGAGGTTTTAATTCGGGAAACTGAGTAAAAACTAACATAGTTTATCCACGATTGTATGACCCTGGAGCCGAAAGGCAAGAGGAAAGCCCTGATCGTTTTATTACGGTCGGGGCTGTTATATCTTAAGGAACGCTGTAAAAGGAGCAAAATATGACAGAACACATGAAAGTCGTTGCCGTTACGGGTGCAAAAACCCTCGAAATCGTCGAGTTGCCACGTCCGGTACCGAAGGACCACGAAGTCTTGGTAAAAATCGACGGCTGTGCCATTTGTACTTGGGAACAAAGAGTCTATTCGACAGGTAAGTTCAAGATGCCGTTTTTAGGCGGTCACGAAGTGGTCGGGCACGTGGTCGAAATGGGCGCAAAAGTCAGGACTAAGGAATATAAGGTGGGCGACCGCGTTGCCCTAAGTGTCATCAATACCTGCGGTGTCTGTTACTATTGCCGAAGGGGTGAAGAAAACCTGTGTGTCGATTCCTATGCGAATCTCAGCGAAGATCTGGGCATGAACGGACCGGGCGGATTTGCCGAGTATAAGGTGATGCCCCCGCATAAACTCTGGAAACTAAACGACGAACTGCCGTGGGAATTCGGTACGTTTGCAGAACCGCTAGGCTGTGTGTGTAACAGTGTCGATAAGGCTCACATCGCACTCGGTGATGATGTAGTGGTCATCGGCGGGGGCATTATGGGGATTTTGCACATGATGGTGTCCAAGCTCCGCGGTGCAAAGGTAATCTTAAGCGAAATCGACGATCAGCGTCGCAAACTCGCTGAGTCACTCGGATGCGACATAACATTCAACCCGAAAGAAAAAGATGCCGTTGCGTATGTCAAAGAACTCACGGGAGGCCGCGGTGCCGATGTAGTATTCGACACAACCATTTTCCCGGCAGTTGCCGCACAGGCAATCGAGATGACCGGAAAGCTCGGCCGCTGTATCATGTATTCTTCGGTCAAACCGGCCGATCCGATTGACCTGATCCCCGATGAACTGCACAACACCGAAAAGATTATTACCGGTTCGGTCAGTCCGAGCATCAAATCGTTCGATACGGCAGTACGCTTGCTAAACAAAGGTCTGATCGATCCCGAGAAACTCCTTCACGGGGTATTTGACTACCAGCAGGCGAAAGAAGCCTTTGAAACCGCAATAACACCGGGTACCTACCGTGTCATCATCAGTTTTTAGGGAGCACGCATGATAGATTTTTCCTTTTGTGTTCCAACATGCTTTATCCTAGGCAAAGGAAGCCCGTCCCGCGCAGGCAGCGAAATAGCCAAGCGCGGGGCAACACGTGTTCTTATCGTAGACGACGGCGGTTCTTATCTAAGTTCGTTGCTCGACACGGTTCGCGAATCGATTAGAGATGCGGGGCTCACCGTGCTCGAGATGCATGAAAAAGCAATAAAGCCAAGCTTTTCTTTCATTAGCAAAGGCGTCGAGTTCTGCCATACGAATAACGTCGACTTTATCCTCGCCGTCGGTGGCGGAACGGTCATGGACAGCGCCAAGGGCATTGCCTTTTTCTCGGTAAACGAAGGCGACCTGACTGATTATGTGTCATACCGCAAGGAGTCTTCGCGCTGTCTGCCGGTAGCCTGCATCGTAACGCTTAGCGGGACGGGAAGCGAAGTATCTGCCACCGCGATGCTTATCGACGATCTGCACGAACCGAATATCAAATATCCGCTCTTTCAGGAATCGATCCGCTTTGTCTTTTCCATCATGGACCCGAGCCTTACCTGTTCGCTGCCGATGGGGCATACGCTTGCAGGTGCATTCGATGCCATTACCCATATCTTCGAGCGCTATTTCAACGGACCAAGCGGTTATGATTTGCAGGACCGCATGTGCGAAGGCGTCATTAGCTCGATTATGGCCAACATGAAGAAAGTCATAGAAGACCCCGAAAATTACGAAACTCGAGCGCAACTGCAGATTGCTTCGACACTCGCCAACAGCACGTTGCTCGGGTTAGGCTGTGATTCGGATTGGGCAGTCCATTACATGGAAAATCCGATAACCACCGAAACCCATCAGCTCCACGGATCTACACTTGCCGTCATCGCCTTGGCGTGGATGCGCTACTGTTACGACAGGGATTTGCCCAAGGCTGTCAATTTTGCACTACGCGTTATGCAGGTTTTGCCTCGGGAAAACAACCGAAAGACAGCTTTGGCCGGTATCGATGCGTTTGAAGCATTTTTACGGGAAGTCGGATTGCCCACACGTCTGAGTGAAATCGGACTTGCTTCCGATCGGTTTGAAGAGATGGCACGTCGGGCTCAGGTGACCGCCGGCCATCAGTATGTTGGCAACATTTCTCGTCTGAGTCTGGACGAGGTGCAGGCGATTTATAAAATCGCCGAATAAGATAAGAAGATAAGGAGGCGCGAACCATGTTGGTGTCATTATCAGAAATGCTCGGGAGGGCAAAGGCCGAAGGATATGGAATTCCTGCGATTTCGGCAGCGAACGAATTCACCTTGCGAGCGTGCATCGAATCTGCCGAAAAGGCCGAATCGCCGGTCATCATCCTCACCGGGTATTATCAAACGGATGCGGTAAACTATTATACGCGGATTGTCGAGGATTTCGCACGCATGGCAAGCGTACCGGTTACCGCGATGTGGGACCATTCGTCAAATTTTAAAGAAAGCATGCGCGGTATCCGCGCTGGTTTTAATTCCATCATGGTCGACAGATCATCGCTGCCGTATGAAGAAAACATGACGCAAGTCAAAGAAATGGTACGAATCGCGCATGCCGTGGATGTGGAAGTTGAAGCCGAACTCGGTCATGTGGGAACGGGTATGAATTATGAGGTAGACGGCGTTTCTGCCCTTACAGTACCCAGCGAAGCAGTCCGGTTCATACAAGAAACCGGAGCTGACTGTCTTGCCGTGGCAATCGGAACTGCGCACGGAGTGTACAAGGGAGAACCCAAGCTACGTTTCGACTTGCTCAAGGAACTTGCACAGCAGGTTCCCGTACCGCTTGTGCTTCACGGTGGAAGCGGAACAGGTGACGAGAACATTTCGAAAGCTTGCCGCATGGGAATCTGCAAAGTCAATGTTGCCAACGAGCTGATGAGAGCATGTTATGATGCATTACAGGCGGATGGAATGGAAGGTAACAATATCTACAAATTCTGGCCTGTGATGGAAAAGGGTTATAAGCAAAAGTGTGCGCATCTTTTTGAAGTCTGCGGTTGTGCAGGAAAAGCCTGGCAAGCGCGTCAGAGCCTGACTGCAAAAGTACAGCATGCGTTCAAAAAGGAAGCATAGGTATTTCATCGTCATTATTTCATTTGTCATGAGATCTAGTAATGGATCAAAATATACCGTAGGAGGAAAAACATGAAAAGGACAGTTATCGTAACGTTGCTGATACTGCTGTCGTGTTCCCTAGTGTTTGCCACAGGTGCAAAAGAGGAACCGGGTACAGCTGCAGCTACAACGTACAAGGAAGAGGTTGTCATCGGAGTACAGTCCAGAACATCAAGCACGAATCCCACTTCACAGACCAGTGTTGCTCATAAGATTATGTTCAACCTGACGCACAACGGGTTCGTCGGCTATGATGAAAGGACAAAAGAGATTTTGCCCGAATTGGCTACAGAGTGGAAAGCAAGTAGCGATCTGAAAACGTGGACATTCACGCTGCGCGACGACGTGTATTTTCACAATGGTGAAAAACTCACCGCAGACGATGTGCTCTTTACGTGGGAATACGGGAAAAACGCATCGAATGCAACGGTAAAGAGCTTCTGGAATGGTGTAGAGTCAGTCAAAGCAATCGACGACTACCATGTCGAACTCGTGCTTAAAGCTGCCAATATCGATTTATTGCACTTGCTTTCGAACGAATACTTCGCAATTCTCAACCGCGAGGCAGTAACTGCAGATGCAACGAAAGGTCCCGATATCGGAACCGGACCGTATGTGAACAAAGAATTCTTCTCGGGCGATTATACGCTGCTCGAACGCTTTGACAGGTACTGGGGAGAAGCACCGGTAACCAAAACTCTGAGATTCCGCTATCTCCCAGAAGGAACAGCTCGTCTTGCTGCTCTCGAAAACGGTGAAATCGATGTGTGCCAGGCTCCCAATAATACTGAGTTGGACATCATTAAAGCAAATAGCGATTTAGTATTGAACACGTGGCAGACTACTGCTTTGACGTTCCTTGCACTTAACACCGAAGATCCGATTCTGTCGGATCCGAATCTCCGTCTGGCTATTGCCTATGCGATTAAAGTACAGGACGTGATCGATGGAGCTGCAAGCGGATTTGCCGGTACGGCAAACGGCATGTGGGGTTATTTCCAGTACGGATTCTTCGATGATTGGAAGTCGGTCGGTCAGAGTTCCTATGAAACAAACTTGGCAACTGCAAAAGAGTACATGGCCAAGTCAAAAAGTCCTAATGGTGCTACGCTTAAGTTTACCGCAGCTTCGGCATGGACGGTGAATGCTCTGCAGATTATCCAAGACCAGTTAAAGGCATTGAACATTACCGTTGAAATCGAGCAGGTCGATGCTGCCGGGTTGAGCAGAAAGTCCGTATCCGGCGATTACCAGGTGATCATCTACAGTGTTACCTTCACCAGCGCGGGAAGCGATGCTGCAAGAATCTTTACCCCTGGCAATAGTGTCAACTACGCACGATACAACAATGCGCGAGTCAACGAGTTGTTCAGCCTCGGCGCGAGCGAGACCGACGATGCAAAGCGCAAAGCCTATTACAAAGAGATCCAGACAATCGTACATGCAGAATGTCCGTACATTCCATTGTATTACGCCAACTCTGGAGTCGCTCATTCTAAGGTAGCCGAAGGTGCTGTGTACAACACGAGCGGTAGCCACGACTACACGTATATCAAAGTCGCGAAGTAACGTTGAACGGTAGGAATACATGCATGGGGCGGCAGCCGAGCAGCTGCTGCCCCTGCTAAAACCTCTTGAGGTGTAAATTATGCTGAGATATGCAATAAAACGTATACTGCTGATGATTCCTGTCATCATCGGTGTGTCGTTTCTAATTTTCTTCATCATGGATCTGGCTCCCGGAGATATTGTCGATATCAAATTGGCCGAGGAAGCCCTTACATTTGAAGAAATCGAACAACTGCGCGAAACATACGGGCTGAATGGATCGGTATTTACCCGATATTTCTCCTATATGGTCAACTTTGTTCAGGGAGATCTCGGTACGTCTCTCGTGTCCGGACGACCGGTTTTGGACAGCTACCTTGAAAAAATGCCTGCGACGATAGTGCTAGCCTGCGCATCCATTTTCGTCTCGATTATGATTTCGATTCCTCTGGGAGTATATGCCGCGATGAAACGCGGTACATTCGCCGATAACGCAAGCATGGTCTTGTCATTTCTCGGTTTGTCCATTCCGAATTTCTGGCTGGGGCTGATGCTGATTATTGTCGTCGCATTGAATGTGCCGGGTATTCCCACTGGTGGATTTTCCAAAGGAATTGCCAGTGTCATATTGCCTGCCATCACCGTGGGTACCGGGCTTACCGCCACGCTTGCACGTACGACGCGATCTTCCATGCTCGACGTGCTCAGTCAGGATTACTTGAGAACCGAGCGGGCTAAAGGCCACAAAGAAATCAAGGTCATCATGAAGTATGCGCTGAGAAACGCGCTCATACCTATTATCACGATTGCAGGAGGACAGTTCGCCGTTACCTTAGGCGGAGCAGTTCTTACCGAGACAGTCTTTTCATGGCCTGGAGTAGGGCGCCTGATCGTAGACGCGGTAAATTCCCGCGATGTACCGATGGCCGTCGGCTGTATAATTTTGAAATCCATAACGATTGGTATCGTTGTTCTTATAGTAGACTTGCTGTATGCGGTTATCGACCCGAGAATCAAAGCACAATACGGAAAGAGAAAGAGGAAGCAGGCATGAGCAGTACTAACCAACATATGCAAAACTGTAGTACTACAAACAACCAAAGTATAACCGGCAAGCAATACGTACGTCAGAGTCGGATGCGTATCGTGATGCACCACCTACGTAAAAACAAGGGTGCCATGGTAGGTCTTTTCATAATCCTGGCTATCGTGTTCGTAGCAATTTTTGCCGACGTGATTTTTGATTACGACAAGGATGTGGTGGGAATCGACATATCGAGAAAGCTTCTCGGACCAAGTTGGGAACATCCGTTTGGAACAGACGATCTTGGTCGGGATATATTATCGCGTATATTGTACGGATCAAGGTTTTCCGTTTCGGTTGGAGTTGTGGCAACACTCATTGGGTTGGGTATCGGCGTGATTTTCGGAGCAATTGCAGGATACTATTGCGGAATCGCCGAAGATATCATCATGCGTATCAACGATGTAGTATCGGCAGTTCCTTCTATCCTGATGGGAATAGTCATCGTATCGGCATTGGGAGCTACGACCTTTAACCTAATGCTGGCTATCGGTATCACCAGCGTACCTCAGTTCGTGCGTATTACCCGCGCATCAGTATTAACGGTACGCAATCAGGAATATATCGAGGCACTTCACGCTACTGGCATATCCGAGTTCAGAATCATCGCTTTTCACGTATTACCCAATTGCCTTTCTCCTATTATCGTACAGGCTACGCTGCGAATTGCCTCGGCGATTATCGCTGCATCAAGTCTCAGCTTCCTCGGTCTGGGAGTGCCTGCTCCGGCACCGGAATGGGGCAGCATGCTCTCGCTCGGCAGACAGTATGTACGTACCGCATCCTACCTGACGATTTTCCCGGGTCTGGCAATTTTAATTACCGTCTTGGCTTTCAATCTGTTGGGAGACGGGCTTAGGGATGCAATCGATCCCAAACTAAAGAAGTAAGTGGGTACACCATGGAAGATAAAAAAGCCTTAGGAGAACCGGTTCTCGTTGTTGAAGATCTTCAAGTGAGATTTGAGTTGGAGGCCGAGACCGTCAGTGCCGTAAACGGCATCAGCTTTACGCTTAAAAAGGGTCACACCCTTGGATTTGTTGGAGAAACCGGTGCGGGTAAAACTACCACAGCCCTCTCTTTGCTGCGCCTTGTTCCACATCCCGGAAAAGTCGAAAGCAAAAAGATAGAAGTCTGCGGCCAGGAAGTCTCGACGATGACTACCCAACAGCTTGAGAAATACCGTGGAAACGACATCGCCATGATTTTCCAAGATCCGATGACCTCTCTGAATCCGGTATTCACTGTCGGACAACAGATTGCCGATACCATCTTGCTGCATCAAGAAGTTTCTTCATCGGAGGCTAAGAAAAAGGCCGAGGAAATGCTCGAGCTGGTAGGCATTCCCGCCAGCCGAGAAGGCGAGTATCCTCATCAATTCTCGGGGGGCATGAAACAGCGCGTGGTAATCGCCATTGCACTAGCTTGTAATCCAGAGGTACTGATTGCCGATGAACCGACTACCGCGCTTGATGTAACGATTCAGGCTCAGGTATTGAGCATGATGAAAAAATTACGCGACGAGCGCCAGATGGCGATGATCATGATTACTCACGACTTGGGTATTATTGCAGATGTATGCGATGAAGTGGCGGTTATGTATGCCGGGCGAATCGTTGAGACAGGTACGTTGGTAGAAGTCTTCAATCGCACGAAGCATCCCTACACCGAAGGGCTGTTCAACTCTCTACCCAATATTCTCAATCGTTCTGCCAGACTAAAACCGATTCCCGGTTTGATGCCCGATCCGTCAAATCTTCCAGCCGGATGCTCGTTTGCACCACGGTGCAAGTATGCCAAAGACGAGTGCTTTAGCGCTCAGCCTATTGTGCATCAATTCTCGGATACTCATACGGTTGCATGCAGTGCGTACGCAAGATCCGGATTCGCTATTGATCGGCCACAAAAGAAATAAGGATGGAGTAATACTGTGTCAAATACGATTCTTGAAGTACAAGACCTAAAAAAATACTTTAAAACATCACGCGGGATGCTCCATGCAGTCGACGGAGTCAATTTTTCCATCGAACGAGGGAAGACATTAGGTATCGTAGGAGAGTCTGGTTGTGGGAAAACCACCCTTGGCCGCACGATACTGCGTCTGGTGGAACCCACTTCTGGTAGTATCGTACTCGATGGAAAAGATATTACGAAATGTTCCCGAAGAGAGATGAAGAAAATCCGAAAGGATCTTCAGATTATTTTCCAAGATCCGTTTTCGTCATTAGATCCTCGCAATACGA
>JAAYDK010000019.1 GCA_012729295.1 Spirochaetales bacterium
CAAAGAGTCTGGTACATATCGATACCGGTTATATCCCGTACGAGTCGAAACAAACTTTTTACCGTATCGGACTGTCGATACAAGTCTATGGCCATACCCGGATATTGAGCACCCTGGCCGGGGTGAAACACAGCGCATGCTACCATTTCAGTAGATTCCCCCCGTATGTCAGGCCGGCTCCGAAACCGACGGTAATGACACGCTGACCCGGTTTGAGCAAGGCCTTTTGTGCCATTTCAGCAAGAGCGATTGGTATCGAAGCAGCCGATGTATTGGCATATTGATCGATGTTGATGTAAAATTTCTCTAAATCGATTTTCAGACGTTTTGCAGCAGCGGCAATGATTCTGCTGTTTGCCTGATGCGGTACGAACCAGTCGATATCATCGGTTGAACATCCATTGCGCACTACTAATTCCTCGATGACCGAACACATGACTCGTACTGCGAAGTTATAGACAGCCCTGCCGTCCATATGGATTTTTCGCGGATTGCCTTCAATAGTCGATTCATCGACATAGGCTGTTCCTCCGGTAGGTATCGAAAGATAGGAGGCTCCCGTTCCTTCGCTATGCAGGACACTATCTACAATCTCATGACCGGTATCGGACATCTCGACAAACGCGCAACCTGCGCCATCGCCGAACAGTACGCAGGTGTTCCGATCGGTCCAATCAGTGATTGCCGTTAATTTTTCAGACCCGACAACCGCTATACGGCGATAGGTTTTCGATGCCGCCAGCGCTTTGGCAATTTCCAAAGCATAGATAAATCCCGTACATCCAGCCGATATGTCAAACGCGGCAATCGGCGGCAAGCCGAGTTTTGCCTGAATAACACAGGCAGTAGAGGGAAATCCGGGGTAATCCTGTGTGGCGGTTGCCACGATAAGCGCATCGATCGTATCTAATTCGATATTTTGTTCCTTTGAAAGTGCCTTTAATGCGGCAATGGCCAGGTCGCTGGTCGCAGTTTCATCATCGGCAATGTGCCTCGACTTAATACCGGTGTGGGAAAAAATCCATTCGTCGCTCGTATCTATCTTCGCTGCGAGTTCGTCGTTCGTCACGCATGTTGCAGGAACATGTGAACCTAATGCAGTTATTCTTGGCTTGATGTCGGACATACAGGCAACTCCTCAAACTCTCTATAGTGATTATTAATTATTACATTTTTCTTAAAATTGTCAATATTGACTATTATTGACCATACTGTTAATATAAATCTATCTTGGAATTCTTAGAAAATTTGAGGTAATTTAATGTATAATTTAGATTTACAGACAATTTTACATGCTTTTGAACATTATCCTGCTTCTGAATTGGAACTATCGTGCGCCAGTTTTACCATCAAGATCAAGCGCAATAGTGGTGAAAATCTCCCGCATGTTCAGACTGCTGAAATAACAAAAGCCGAGACTGTCGAACATAGAAAAACCCAAGATACGAGTATCATCACCTCGCCGATTGTCGGTACGTTCTATCTTACGCCTGCACCTGATGCACCGCCGCATGTACAAGTAGGAGATGCGGTCGATAGTGGATCGGTCATCTGTACGATCGAAGCTATGAAAATGATGAATCAGCTCGAAGCCGAATACCCGTGCGAGATTGTTCGAGTGTTGGCGGGCCAGGGTTCGATGGTTGAGTTTGGACAGCCGTTGTTCGAGGTAAAGCGCCGATGATACGATCGCTGCTGATTGCCAACAGGGGAGAAATTGCGGTAAGGATCATTAGAACCTGCCGAGATATGGGAATACGTTCGGTTGCCGTCTATTCGACTGTCGATAACAATTCGATGCATGTACAGATGGCAGACGAAGCCGTATGTATCGGCGGTCCCCAATCGGCCGAAAGTTATCTCAATAGTAAAAACATCATTACGGCAGCCTGTTTGAAACGATGCGATGCCATTCATCCTGGAGTAGGATTTCTTGCAGAGAACGCACATTTTGCCGAATCGGTCGAGAAAGCCGGCTTGATATTCGTTGGTCCGAAACCAGAGACGATTGCCCTGCTCGGGGATAAAATACAGGCAAAACGTTTAGCGAAAGAGGCTCAAATTCCGGTAACAGATGGGAACGAAATGCCGATTGAAGGTGTACAGGAGGCTTTGCGGGTTGCCCAGGCAATCGGATATCCGGTCATCCTCAAGGCAGCTGCAGGCGGCGGCGGACGCGGCATGCGGATCGTCGAGCATCCGAGGCAGATGGCCGAATTGTTTCCCGTTGCAGTTCGTGAAGCCACTGCATTTTTCGCAAACGGTTCAATACTGATGGAACGTTATCTGACTAAGGCAAAACACATCGAAGTGCAGTTGGTTGCCGATGGATCGGGTTCTGTGCTCTGCTTCGGAGAACGAGATTGCTCGGTACAGCAGCGCCATCAAAAACTTATCGAGGAAAGCCCCGCTGCCAAAGTTGACCGAACGCTGATCGAACACATGGTACAATGTTCACGCGATTTGTTTAGTCGTATCGGCTACCGTGGTGCAGGAACTGTGGAATATCTTGTTTCCAACGGCTCCTATTATTTCATGGAAGTGAATTCGAGACTTCAGGTGGAGCATCCGGTGAGCGAAGCGGTCTCGTCGTCCGATCTGGTTCGCCTTCAGCTGCTCGTAGCTTCTGGCATACCGCTATCGACGAATCAATCGGAAATTCTTTTAACCGGGCATGCGCTCGAGTGTCGAATCAATGCAATCAGTACGGGAAAAATCACCAGATTCATACCACCTTTAGGTCCGTACGTACGAGTCGACACACATCTTTATGACGGAATAGAAGTCGGGCCGTATTATGATCATTTACTAGCGAAGATCATCGTACATGCCCCGACGCGCAATCAGAGTATCGCCACCATGAAACGTGCGTTGCAGGAATTGGTCGTCGAAGGACTATCCACCAATCAAAAAGAACAGCTTGCCATCATCGACTCCCCACAGTTCAAGAACGGAGCATTCGATACAGGCATATATCGTCAGACGATAGAGGCTCAATCATGCAAAAACACATGACAACCTGTTTGAATTGTGGATTTCAAGAATCCGCTTCCGCATTTGTCGATCATTTGATGGTATGTCCCTCGTGCGGTTATCATATCCCCATGGAGGTGCTCCAACGAATCGCATCTATCGCAGATGTTGGAAGTTTTGTCGAATTCAGCGGAGAAATGCGTTCGGCCAATCCAATCGGAATTGACGGCTATGCTGAAAAACTCGCACAAAGTCAGCAAAAATCGGCTTTGACCGATGCGGTGGTAACCGGTCGTTGTACGATTGACGGAAAACCTGTAGTAATCGCTGTAATGTCTTTTCTGTTTATGGGCGGCTCTATGGGATCGGTGGTAGGTGAAAAAATCACCCAGGCAATCTTTACCGCTGCACTCGAGCAAACACCGGTGATTATCTTCACGGCATCGGGAGGGGCTCGAATGCAGGAAGGCATATTTTCGCTCATGCAAATGGCGAAGACTGCAAGTGCTGCTGCTTTGCTCGACCAGCTCAAGGTCCCGTTGTTTGTTGTGCTGACGAATCCGACTACCGGGGGGGTTAGTGCATCATTTGCAATGCTTGGAGATGTCATTCTCGCCGAACCCGGAGCACTCATCGGTTTTGCAGGTCCGCGTGTCATCGAAGGAACAATCAAGCAACGCCTTCCCGATAATTTCCAGAAAGCTGAATTTCAACTTGAACACGGATTTGTCGATGCGATAGTGCATCGATCGCAGATAAAATCTACTTTATCATATCTAATAACCTCTCATGGCCGTTTTAACAAAAAAAATGTCTCTAAACAGATAATTCAGGACACTGATCGCCATCAAGATCTACTAGAAAACAGATCAAGGCCTAAAGAGATTCTTCAGGATTCGATTGCGAAGATAGAACAATTGGCGAAAAATTACATGCCTGCTACCGAACGTTCTCCATGGGAATGCGTAAAGCTTTCTCGCCAACAAGGCCGCCCCGGGACAATGCACTATATCGACATGATATGCGATTCATTCATGGAACTGCACGGCGATCGATGCTATAAGGATGATCCTGCAATGGTAGGGGGAATCGGCATCATCGACGGAAGACCCGTTACGATCATCGGTAACAGGAAGGGTTCTAATTTGCGCGAAAATGTCGAACGTAATTACGGGATGAGTAATCCTGAAGGCTATAGGAAAGCGTTGCGGCTTGCCAAGCAGGCAGAGAAATTTCACAGACCGATAATCTGTTTCATCGATACCCCCGGCGCTTACCCCGGCATCGAGGCCGAGGAACGCGGTATCGGCGAGGCTATCGCTCGAAATTTACGTGAATTCTCAATTCTCAAGACTCCGATACTCAGTTTCATCATTGGAGAAGGGGGCAGCGGCGGAGCCTTGGGAATCGGTGTCGGCGACAAACTGTATATGCTTGAAAATGCAGTATATTCGGTCATTACCCCTGAAGGATTTGCTTCGATATTGCTACGTGACCATTCGAAGGCTCAGGAAGCAGCTGAGGCCATGAAGATGACGAGCAGGGACCTCAAGCGTTTCGGTATCGTACATGATATCATAGCCCAAGTCCCCGAAGGGGCGCATGCCGATCCGCTTTTTACCGCCAAAAGAATCAAACAGACGATTGTTCGGGACTTGGACATCTTGTGCCAGAAAAAAAGCGAGACTTTAGTTCGTTATCGAATAAGAAAAATCAGGGGTATCGGCATGTTTGAAGGTACCAGCAGTTGGTGGGAACCGTTGCTTCAGGTGTTTAAGAATATCGAGGAGCAAGCGTAGCTTAGCTACGTTTACTCGCGAATGTAGATGAATCTTTCGTATGTCCGCGCAAAATCCATTTCCGAGCATGACTGTCCAAATCCGAATATAATTCGGTAAAGCGCGAAGCATCATCGAAATCTTTAAACGATACGCCGTACTGCTGTAGCAAATCGAGTGCATCGTCAACTCCGGTATCGGCGATGCATACATCGGAAAGATCTGCAATAAGGTTCTCAAGATCCTCTTCATCATCAAGTTCGTAGTCGAGAAGAAACGATTTCATCGCCAGCACTGCTGGGGAATGCTCGTCGTACGGATCGGAGAAGAAGTCCCGTAACTCTTTTCTTGTGGGAACATAATAGGGAATATCACGGACATTCGTTAAAAAGGAATCCACGTCCTGAACATCTTCGAAGAAAGAAGAAACGATGTACTCGTCATGATACCAGAACGAGTACCAGGAGGTTGTTAGAATTGCCAATTCATCGCCTGCCGAGGCAGGTGTGAGCGTTTCGCTCTCATAACGGTTCCAGATTGCGGCAAATTGATCGATATCCAGAACTCCGTATAGATTCGTCAGCGATATCGCATACCCTGCGATTCGTTGGTGGAATTCGGCTTCTGATCTCACTTTTGCATGATCGA
>JAAYDK010000431.1 GCA_012729295.1 Spirochaetales bacterium
GGTTTCCCCGTTTCTCAAATTGAGCGAATCAACGATCCTGTAACGCCTGCAAATCAACGGTTTCCCGTTGACAAGGCAGGTTTTGGTTTGGTATAATAAGGGCAACCTATATAGGGGGTGTGCGTGTGCAGAATTCAGATTCAAAACCCGAATGAGTGACGCAATTTGAGCGGCCGCCAGGAACCGAAATCAAACGCATCAATGGCCACTTCTACCTCTATGAACGGTTCAGCGTTTATGACCCGAAGACGAAAAAGAAACACAAGAAGTCCGGAGCGATGCTTGGAACGATTACACCAGACGGACTTGTACCCAAGCGCGCGCGTTTGGAGCAGGCAGAACTCGCAAGTATTGAGAATCTGGAGTACGGTGCCTCGATGATCCTATTCCAGTCCGCTGCGGATATGGTCATCCGGCTTCAGACATGCTTTCCGCATGTATGGCGGGAAATCCTGGCCATGGCGGTGCTGCGGTGTGTCGAGCCGGGACCCTTCAAACGGATCGGCCACCAGTTCACCCTCTCATATCTGTCGCAGGTCCTTGGAAACCTTTCCCTTTCTCCGCCCGCCATAACAGATCTGCTCAAAAAGATCGGCACGGACCGTGGGGCGATCGGCCGCTATATGAAAAACGATCTGGGCCGGACAGGGATCGTCATGCTTGACGGGCACCGGTTGATCTCCTGTTCCGAAAATCTGGAGAATGCCCGGCTTGGCTATGACAGCAAAAGGCGGTACATGCCCCAGGTCAATCTGATCTACCTGTTCAGCGTATCGCCTGAAGGAAGACTGCCGGTGTACTACAAGCAATTCTCCGGGGATGTGCCTGATGTGAGTGCGTTCAGTAATATCCTGGCCGATTCGGGGCTCAAGGCTCAGGAGATCACCCTTGTGGCGGACAAGGGTTTCGGCAGCGGGGAGAATTTCGATTGCATCGTTGAATCAGGCCTGGCCTATATTATTCCGCTCAAGAGGGGCACACGTGAAATTCCCGAGCTGCCTGATGGTACCGGCGGCTATGAGCACGTTTTCAATTTCCGCGGCCGTCCGGTCTACAGCAAAACCTTCCACTACGATGGCTACCGTGTGATTCTCTACCATGATTCTGATCTGGCCAGCTATGAAACAGCCGATCTGATCGATCGGCTCAACAAGAAGAATGCCACCATGACCCTTGCTCGCGAGAAAGAAGCGATTCGGCGAAAAAAAGGCAAGAGCCGGCTCAGTGATGTGGAACTGGATAAACTCGACCCTGTCGATATCCCCCAAATGCTTCGCAGCTGCACAGGCATCGGAACCTTTATCCTCAAGACCAACCGGCTCGATCTCAACAGCCAGCAGGTGCATCATCTCTATAAGACGCGCCAGGAAATCGAACAGACCTTCAAGTCCTACGATAACACCCTCGACTGCAGTGCCAGCTATATGCGCGACATCTATTCGCTTGAAGCCTGGCTGTTCATCAACCATCTGGCCTTGCAGATGCTGTATCGGGTTTTGGATCTGATTGCCGCACGTGATCTCACCAGCGCGTATTCGTTCGATGATCTCGTGTCCTACCTCAAAAGCGTGCGGGTGAACCGGATCGGCGGCAAATGGTATCTGACCAAAATAACCAGAAAGACCAAAGAGCTCTGTGACCGCCTCGCTATCGATCTGACACTCGAACCAAAGCGGTAGGGCGCCCTAAGTTCTGAAAGTTACGGATTAACCCGGGGGAATGACATGAACTACGACGTGCTGATCATCGGCGGGGGACTATCGGGGCTGACCGCCGCGAGCCTTTTGGCCA
>JAAYDK010000020.1 GCA_012729295.1 Spirochaetales bacterium
GATTGGAAAAACAACGTATCGCCTGAAAATAGAGTTTTTTGTTCGGCAAGATAGTAGCATACCGAACCGAGTGTATGCCCGGGGGTATGTATAACCGATACATATTTCTCTGTACAATAGATTTTCGTTTGGTCTTCCAATACATCGGTAGCCTCGGGCAGGCGTTTGATAAAAGGGAGAAATCGCGGGGCATTCAAAGGATCGATATCCTCGACTAAATCAGCCATCATCTTTCTGCCCGTTGTGCCGAGCCACTGTGCGTCTTGCTGGTGAACGTAGATACGAAGGTCGGTATACCGCTTCACGAGATCCGGCAATCCCATGACATGATCCCAATGAGTATGGGTAAGCAGTACTCCTTTGAGCATGAGGTTAAGCTGTTCGACACGTTGTACGATGTGCTGACCGTCGAAACCCGGATCGATAATCCATACTCCGGTTTCTGCGATTAGCAAATAGCAGTTCGTACCGTACGGTCCCACCTGCATGCTCTCAATACGCATAGGTCAGTCCTTGTTTGAATAACTGACCGATGCTACACGACCTTTGATTTCTTTTCCATTCAACTTTGCGATAGCCAATTCCGCGTGGGCTTCGGAAAGCGTTACGAAGGAATATTTATCATGTACTCTTATGGAGAATATCTCTTCCCTGCTGATTTCGAGCTCATTCTGAAGCAGTTGAGACAGGTCTTTTGAATAAAGACGTCTCATCTTGCCAATATTGATATAGATGGTTTTTGCCCCTTCGGGAATCGAATTCTGATGATTTGGTGCTTGTTCTTCCGGAGTTTTGGCACGCTCTGGATTATGTTTCGGCATTTGGGTTTGTTCGCCTTCACGTTCGGGTCGGCGGCGGCGCGCTTTTTCAAACGAGCGTTCTTTTACGGATCCTTCAGGCGATTTCTTGAGTAATTCACGTAACAGGTATGCGGTGAAATATCCGCGGCGCATCAACGGAACATGTTTCTTAATACTTTTCTTTAATGCATCTAGTTCTTCTGGATGGGCATCGGTGAGCATATCTGTCGCGATAAGCTTGATTTTCCCTGCGACGACTTCTTCTTGTCCAGGTACTGAGGTTGTCTCATGATTCATGAGCTGGGTCTCCTTGGATTGGGTAATGATGCTCTCCTGTTCGGGAGAGACAAGGCACAAGATACGCTGACGTGCTATCTTCCAATAACTGCTCGCGCGTACCAAAAAGGCAATCTCCCCGTAATCGAGCCCGAACGTAACCAAGATTGTGCCGGAGGAAGCTTCTTCAATAAACTTCCACGTGGTTTCGTCGGACGTGTCGAGAATGATGGGAACAAGGCGGGGCATCTCCTGTTCCAGCATTTGTGCAAGCTGATCGCATGACTGTCGGTTATTGCAAAGGATGAGAAATTCAGCGGGAGCCGACGCATACGTTATGGCCAGAACATCCCGAACAGAAGGAGCGCCAGAGACATACAGAACCAAGTCCCGGCCCGTAGTTTCCCAATCCTTTTTCAATAATACTATCGATTTCGGAATCAATTCTTGCGGCGGTTTTTGGAAAAACGAACAGTCCTTGAAAAAACATTCCACTACTACTTTTCGATTCAGTTTCGTGAAAATGTACTGAAGATCATCCATGAAAGCTTTGCTGCGCAGCTGCATCTGTTCGTCCGTTTCCTCACTTTGTTTGATAAAGTCGAAACAGACCAGCAGATATTTCGTCTTTCTTACGTCGATGTTTTCCCGTCTCAGATGATCGATCGCACGCATCGGGGTAGTAATAAGTACTCCGGTTCGGTCCGATGATAAGGTCGATAAATCGTCACGGGGGCTTTGCTCTTCCGAAAGACAGATGAATGAATTACACAATCGGGTATTGTCGTCAGCAAGAGAATTTTGCAGATATTCTTGCGAGACTAATACGAGTATGGACGGTCGGTCTGCAGATGCATCGACTGTCACTTCCGAAGTGTCGAGTCTTTGCACTAACTCTTGCAATCTTGACGAAACGATACCAAGACTGTCTGTACCCGTTTCGATACAGAGGGGTACATGGTACTTTGAAGAAGAGAAATCGTCCAATTTACTCTGAAGCTGGGGAGGTATTACGTTCGTGTTCATTCCTCCCCCACGGAATCTCCATTCATGAAATGCTCTTTTCCATTAACTGGTTCACAGGATAACGGGTGTATCCTGCTTTGTCAAGGAAAGCGCTTTGTGGTATGATTACGCTTATCCTGAAGCATCAAGGAGTCGTATGGGTCGGCTGCATAATCAAATAGACGACGTGAAACGAGAAATCGCGAAAGTTGATGACGATCTTGACGCACTTACTGCAGATTTCGGTCTGCTGGTAAGCAGTCTGCGTAATCCAATTGTCGACGGTGCGTGCAGCCTCCTATATCAGGAACTGATAAAAGCGGTAGCTCAGCGCGATGCTTTACAATCGAGAATTGCCCATCTAACCGGATTGGGTGAACAACTGAACGGAGCTTCTGCACGGATTGCCCAGCTCAAGATGCTCATGCAGCGCACACAAACTCAACTGGAAACGACATTCGGGCGCATCGGTGTCATTGCCTGGGAAGAATCAGCTTCAAATGTGTTGGCAGAAGCTATTGTTTCACTGCTTCCCGAATCAAGCGCACACCAGACGAACGTCGCCAAACTGAAGGCGAGACAAACTCTACTGGAAGAAAAGTCACAAAGAAAGCATGGGTTACGTGCTGTGCCGAGCCATATCGAACAACTATTCGTGTCACGCAGACTGCATCGTTTGAACGACGAAACACAAAAATTGTTTATCGAATCGGGAAAGGCAATCGCACAGGCGATGAAGATTCGAAGCCTTCATAGCTCGTTTGCACAGCAGCTTGAACAGGAGTATCTCGCACTGAATAGTGAACTTGCAGGATGGGAAGAAGAGTTGCTTAATGCAACTACAAAAATCTCAAAAAGCAAAGACGCGCTGAACCAGGCCGGAGTCGCCGGTCCGGTAGAGCGAAAAATCCAAGAACTCAAAGATTCACTACGTATTGCACAAGAAAGACTGGCGTGGTGTGCATCTGCCTACGGTCGGGAAATTCACCGATTGACCGATCCTTGGGAGAATCGTGAAGCTTCCGTAGAAGTACTGCAATGTGAGAACCAGATCAATCGTCACGAGCGCCGGCGCAGACAACTTGAAAGCAAGATAAAATCACTCGAAACCGAAATAGAGATCGATGAGCAGGTAGTCTTGATAAGCCAAGACGAAGAACGGATTGCACATATCAAAGAGACTATAGACCAGTTTAACCGGCAGATTTCGGAAATTGAGGCAGGGATTCGGGAAAAGCGCGATAGGATTGCAAAACTTAAGAGAATGTTGAACGAAATTTCTTCGAGCGATACGGGACGGGAAGGATAGTGGAACGACCTCATTCTAGCGGTAATGCCTCTGAAGTTCAGACTAAGCAAGCCCGTTATAAGGAGATAGAGAGGCATATTGCCGAACCTCACGGACCAAGCGCTACATCTCGCGTTCCGACCCGCGACGATGCGGTAAAGAAGGTCGGCCAGCAAAAGGAACTTAAAAAGCAAAAAGAGCAGGCTTCGGGAAAAGTAGTTGCTACGGTAGCGAAAGATGGTTCAGTGAAGCCGAAGAAAATCACGAGTTCTCCTGCAAAGAGCAAGTCTACGGTACGAACAAAGCAGACTGAAACCCCAAAAAAAAGTAAAAAACCACATAAGAAAAATCAAAAGCCTAAAACTTCATCGATTCAGTTACCGGTAAAGACATTTGTAGCACTGGTGTTGGTAATCGCCGTCTTACTCGGCTCCTTCATCGCCCAGACATACTTGGCAAATAGGAAATCGCAGACATCTCAGATATCCGATACTTTATATGTCGTAACGATTCAGCCGGGAATGAATGCACATCAGATTGCGCGCAGTCTGCAATTGGCCAAAGTAGTTTCCAGTGCCCGAGATTTTGAACGATTTGTTCGTGCTAACGGCTACGATACACGTCTTAAAAGCGGCACGTTTGATTTTAAAGGTCCTCGGGAATTTGAAGACATCGTAAACATGCTGGTGGCAAAACAAACCGATGTGAGGAATGTGAAAGTTTACGACGGGTATACGATTGCAGAGATTGACAGCCTTGTTGCCAAAATGAAATTAGCAGATGAACACGAATTTGTCGAAGCAGCTGAACACATAGCCTCTGCCAGCCGTTTGCCATTTGCCGAGGGGTGGTTTCTCAGCGGCGATTATTCGGTTTCGACATCACAGCCGGCAATGGAATTAGCTCAAAAGATGCATTCGGCTTTATTGTCGGTACTGCAGGCACATGCTGCAGCAATTGAAAACCTTGACAGACCGCTAATCGATATTATTCGAGTTGCCTCACTTGTTCAGAGAGAAACCCAGAATCCAGAGGAAATGCCCCATATCGCGGCAATAATTTACAAAAGGCTGGATGCAAACTGGAAGCTCGGTATCGATGCCAGTTTGCGATACGCATTGAATCGCTTCAGCGACGTGCTGTCCGAAGCAGATTTTCAGAGCAATTCGCCTTTTAACACGAGAAAATTCGAAGGACTGCCTCCATCAGGCATCGGCTCTGTCGGAATTCAGGCATTATTGTCGGCTCTATATCCTGCCGAGAACGATTGGTGGTTCTATTTACACGACTCGGATAAACGGATACGATATGCATCGACTTTACCAGAACATGAATTAAATCGAGCACGGTATTTACAATGATCATTACTATTACACACAATTCTCAATCACAACAGGGTCTGCTGTTCAAACCCCGGCAGGTAAATCTACACACTCATTCGGTATTCTGCGGACACGGGAAAGGCTCGGTCAACGACTATGTCGAATCAGCCGTAGCCAACGAAGTACGAGTTTTAGGATGCTCGGAGCATGCTCCGGTCCCGGATGAACGATGGAGTCGCACACGAATGCCATTTTCTCGTATCGGTGAATATATGCACGATGTAGAACAGGCACAGGCTGACCGTCGGCTAACCGTATTGAAAGCTGTCGAATGCGATTATCTGGGTGATTATCAAAATTATTATCGCGACGAATTTGTAGGGAAGTGGAAATGCGACTATCTGATTGGAGCGATTCACTTTGTGAATTTCAGCGATGCTAAAGATATTTCAATTCACAACGGTCACATCGGTAAGCGTGAATTAGCACGTTATACCGAGCACTATGTCGACATGCTTGCAAGCGGGTTGTTCTTATTCGGGGCTCATCCCGACGTATTCGGCTGTATGTATCGGGTATGGGATGATGAAGCAAAGGCGTGTTCGCAGGCGATTATCCAGGCAGCAAAGACCTACAACGTACCTTTGGAAATCAACGGCAACGGATTTCGAAGGAATAAGATCCTCTCCTCAAAGGGGCTGGTCCGACCGTATCCGATCAGGCACTTTTGGGAAATGGCTTGCGAAGCAAAAGTTACGGCCATTACCAATTCGGATGCACACAAGCCCGAGGACCTAACCGTTTCGTTTGATACGAGTGTTGCATTTGCCAACAGCATAGGTATTGAACTAGCTTCCTTTGAATTAATCGAATAGCGAAACACACTCTTCATATAGTTGTTTTTTTTCAGATGATGTTGTATGGTTGCTGATGTCGATTTGTGACATAGATGCCGGCGTGGTGAAATTGGTAGACACGATAGACTCAAAATCTATTGGGGGCAACTCTGTATCGGTTCGAGTCCGATCGCCGGTAAAAATCATTCTCAAAGAAGATATACATAACCTGCTAGCATTTTACCAGCAGGTTTTTTCATCTCGAGAGTATTACGCAGAGCATTATGCAAAAAGCTGATAAGGAAAACCTCTCGTTACCCAAATGCAACAAAGCCCCGTAACAATCCGCTATGACTATTCTCCACTTATATTGTTCAGCAAGACTGTTGTGCTCCAGTGACTAAGAAAGAGCTACTACGGCTCATATGTAATAATAAGACTGTATTCTTACTAATACGACGCACCTCTGTCATTTCTTAATATAAAGTGAAATGCTTACAAATTATTTCATATTAAATATTTATTGACTTCCCGAATACTTTATTTTTAAATATAAGCATATTCTTTTTGTACTAATATGACACAAGATATTCCATCGAAGATGCTCAGCCATGATGATGCAGGAACTACCTTGCGTACGTACCCCGCAAAGGGGA
>JAAYDK010000196.1 GCA_012729295.1 Spirochaetales bacterium
ATCCTTTATAGGTGTCATCGCGCTATTTTTTCTTCTTCCCACTATGAAAGCGAATAGCGAATTACAGAAGTTGAAAGAAGCATTGTCCCAATATCAGGAGCAAGTTGAAACAGCTCTAGAAACCGCAGGATATCCTCCAGTCTCCATATGGAATCTTGAAACTCTCATCAAGCTAGTACAAGACATCGAAATACATGCAGCGCGTATAGAAACTATAGCCAAGGCCAACGAACGAAGAGAACAGGCCCTTTCTCAACTTGAAAAAGCAAAGCGGGAGATGACTGATTGGCATGCACGATGGGAACAAGCATGTAGAGATTTACTGCTCGATGCCGAACATCCTCGGCTCGAAGGAGCCCAATTCTTCAATTTCTCGCAACACCTGATGAAGTGGATCGAACTGATTAAAGTAGCACAAGGCAAGAGCGAAGTGTATGCCAATCAGAAATCGCTGTATGAAGAAGCGCTGCAAGCATTGACATCATTCCTAAAAGAGACTACTGATGATCCGATTGAACTAAAAGCCAAAGCAAACAGTCTATGCCAACGCTTGGAACAAGCTAACAGCTTATCAAAAGAGATAAAGAGAAAACATACGGAGTTAGAGGAGATTGTTAAGGCGGTAGAAAACAAACAACATGCATTGAATCAATTCTGGGAAAGCATCGGATTGGATGATAAGAATGTATATGCACTTCAAGAGTTATCTGACAGACGGCCTGAGTGGGACACACTAAAGCTGACAATTGGCCAGAGAGAAGGTGACATAGAACAGCTGAGCAAAGAAGACCCTGAAGCAGCTCTCATATCTGATACTACTACCTTAGACGAGATTAACCAGAAGACTGCCGATATCGATGACAATATCAGCCAGATTAAAGATTCTTATAATAAGCTCACCGAACTGAAAAGCGATTATAAAAGATATACGGAAGGATCGGATTTAGCACAAGCTGAAAAAGAATATCGATTAGCTTTGGAGAAGCTTGAACAATTCAGACAGAATCAGATGCTGAAGCGTACCGTACAGGTACTGATCGATAATTTAGAAGAAGAGTATCGAGAGCAGGCAAGTCCCGAAGTCCTTAACAAGGCGAGCAGCTGGTTTGAAAAAATTACTGCCAATCGATATGCCTTGCGGGTAAACAGCGAAGGATTCTTTGCATACGACATGGTTAACAAAAATGCCTTGTTATTGAATCAACTATCACACGGGACGCGCGTCCAACTGCTGTTTGCCGTTCGGATGGGACTCATAGACATGCAGGAACGCTCTGGGGCCATTCGGTTTCCCATCTTCATGGATGAATTATTGGCCAATAGCGACGACGCGCGGGCATTGTTCATTATCAATGCAATCAAGGAAATCGCTAAAGAGCGGCAAGTATTCTATTTCACCGCACAATTTGATGAAGTAGAAAAATTCCGCCAGCACGCCCCCGAAGTCTTTCACGAATTGCCATTATCGAAATTAAGCGAGGAACACTTAGGCGATTCGAGTCCCGCATCACACTACAAGCCTATAAAACCTTCGTATCCCGAACCGGTTCAAGATTACGGCGAATATAAAAGGCTGTTACACGTTCCGCGAATTACCTTGTTCGATCATATCGAACAATTACACATCTGGTATCTATTTGATGATAGTAGGCACCTATGTCCCTATCTAGAACAGAATCAGTTGCAAGTAGGACAATTAAGAGCAGAGGATCCTATAGTAGAGAAGAGGATTAACTTATTACGGCAAGCACAGCAGCTGTTACGCATAGGACGCTGCCCTCCCGTTTTCATGGAAGACATACGCAAGGCGTCCATTCTGAATGAGAATACAGAGTATTGGACACAGATCGAATCGTTTTTGGCTGAACATACACATAACGGGACTCTACTGGTCAAGGAACTAGAGGAAGGACAATCAATCAAGAATATCATAAAAAGAACCAAGCAGAATCTCATCGATTATCTAAAGACCAATGGTTTTGCGTCTGATGAAATTGCATCAGACGCAGAAACGGTTCTCAGCTACATGAGCCAAATCACTGAGGGCTTTTCTACCGAATCCGATGATTACGCAATAATCATGCGCTATGTAAAATATGTTCTTGGATGATGTATCTGCCTCCTATTCTTTACACCCCCGGATGCAACGAGGAGTCCTGCCTTATTCAATCGATCATGAACAAATCATCCAATCCAACCAGTATCACGTTATCACACTGTCTGATATTGTCTGATAAATTTAATTTTTATCCGATAATATCCGATCGACGTGAAGAAAGTGCGTACGGCGTTAAAAAACGGTCGAGGAGGCGGTATTAAACGGCC
>JAAYDK010000197.1 GCA_012729295.1 Spirochaetales bacterium
GGAGCATACCGAGAATTGAACGAGCTCGGGCATATGCCGAGGCGAACGGGAAACGACCTTTTATCGCTTCCGAAATACAATGGAGCCTTGCTTCTTGCACGCCCGAATCCTACGGTGATACGACTGTAGTGTGTGCGGATAATCAGATCGTCAACTGGCACGAGAGTCAGCAATTCCCATTATTTGCATTCTCTAGTCAGGCTAAGGGATTGTTCTCAAAATCCATCGCTCACGGTCAGCAGGCTTTGAATGAAAAAATACGCAATCGTTTTTTAACACCTGAAAACTGGCAGCGGGTAGAGCGTGCGGGACTATTAGCACAACAATTAGGCACGACCGTCGCATCGGTCGTACTATCGTACATTACTTCAAGTTCGTTTCCATCGATTGCGATCATCGGTAGTTCAACTATTGAACAGCTTGAAGATTCATTGGAGAATTGCGACTTAGTTCTGTCCGAGGAACAAAGATCGTTTCTTTTATCGGGAATGTAAATGAGGGATGCAGGGGGGACTTTATCATGCAGCATGAAGTAACCGAAGTACAAGACTTGTTGGGTCAAAACGGAAAAATCATCGAACAGGGATGGGCACGCCGCCCTGTCTGGAAGTATTCGCGAAATGCAATTCGTGCTCCAAAATTGGCAATAAAGGAATGGGACTATTATGCCATTGTCTCACATGAGCACGATCTATACGTAACTGCTACGTTCAGCGACTTGGGTTATGCCGGATTATTCGCCTTGGCCTTCATCGACCTCAAACAAAAGACAGCGACGCAAGTTGATGCAATCAAACTCCTGCCTTTAGGGAAATTAGGGCTGCAAAGCGATTCGAATGACCATAGCATATCCTGGATGAACGAACGTTTGCGCCTAGCTTTCAGCAGGCAAGGACAGACGCGTAGAATTCTTGCGGCGTCTCCTCAGATGAAATTGCCCGACGGCTCATCCGGATTAGACATCGATGTCACGCTCACACAGCCCGAAAGCTTTGAGAGCATGAATATCGCGACAAGCTGGGAACAAAACCGAAAGGCGTTTTATCTTAATGAGAAGGTCAACTGCATGAATGCCGAAGGAACGATACGAGTAGGTAATCGGACAATTCAGTTGCAGAACGGCGAAGCTTTCGGAACGCTTGACTGGGGTCGCGGTCGATGGACCTACAAAAACCGCTGGTACTGGTCTTCTCTTTCGACCTCTATCGAAGGCATACCGTTTGGATTCAACATCGGTTATGGTTTTTCAGACCGCAGCGTCGCCAGCGAAAACGTCTTGTTCTACGACTCAATCGTCCACAAGCTCGACCAGGTAACATTTGAAATTCCACAGGATGATTATATGAAACCATGGAAATTCACCAGCAGCGACGGAAGGTTCGAGATGGACTTCAAGCCTCTGGTAGACAGGTCGAGCCGGATGAACCTGCTGCTGGTAAAATCCGTGCAACATCAGGTATTCGGGACTTTTAGCGGCAAGGCAATCCTGGACGATGGCAAAGTCATCACACTCGACGAGGTCTACGGCTTTGCCGAGGATGTCTATAACCGCTACTGAGACTTTTCAAAAACCACATCCTTTTCTTCTGCCATCTGCTGAATTCTTGACAGCCGGTTCTCGATAGCCTTCGCAGAGCATCGGAACTTTTTGGCAAGATGGCTCATGTTTGTTCCCCTGCACCATTCGAACAGCAGTTCGACATCGTCGATATCCTTGCGCTGAAGGTGCCATGATCGAGTAAAGTAGGTTTCGCTAAATGTTCTTCCACACGTCTGACAGCGATATCTCCTGATTGGTTTTGTCGGATCACTCGGACACGCATACCATCCGTGTGGGCGGTACCACACGGTTTTCCCTGCAACATTCGGATTATGATTCGGGCAATGAGGATTCGGGCATATGCCATAATGTTGATGATTCATGATCCCTCCTCTACAATCAATTCCCCGTAAAGTCGAATCGCTTCAAAATTCAACAAGACTAGAGCGTTACTATTGCAACATCCCGCACTATCGTATAGAGTACCGACGGTACCGAAACGCTTAGCAATTTGCAGTTGCGGTTACAAATAGGAGACTCATGCAACAATTGGAAAAATTTGCGGCGCTCGGGTTATCGCAACGAACGCTTGATGCTTTGATTGAAAAGGGGTTTGAAGAACCCACCGCGATTCAACGGGAATGTATTCCGCTTTTACTTAAGGAACAGACTGATGTAGTCGGTCAGGCTCAGACCGGAACAGGCAAGACAGCTGCTTTTGGTCTGCCGATACTCGAGATTGTAGATTCCAGTGTCAGACAGGTCCAGGCACTCATCCTTTCGCCGACAAGAGAACTTGCGTTACAAGTCTCTGAAGAAATCGATTCGCTACAGGGAGATCGTAATATCAGCATCCTTCCCGTTTATGGCGGAGCTTCGATGGAAACCCAATTGCGCCGTCTGCGCAGCGGTGTTCAAGTCGTAGTCGGAACACCTGGAAGAGTTATCGACCATATCAACCGCAAAACACTCGATCTATCATCGGTCAAGTTTGTCGTTCTCGACGAAGCCGACGAGATGCTCAATATGGGATTTATCGAAGAAGTAGAAGAGATACTTCAAAATACGCCATCTGAAAAACGAATGCTACTTTTTTCTGCTACCATGCCGAAACCGATTCTTTCGCTCGCCGAAACCTTTATGAAGGATTACCGCCTGGTCAAGGTCGAGGAAGCCCAGCGTGTTCCGTCACAGACCGACCAGCTGTTTTATGAAATTCGGGAAAGCGATAAGACCGAAGCACTCTGCCGCATCATCGATTACGCTCCCGATTTTTACGGTCTCGTGTTCTGTAGAACAAAGATGCAAAGCGATGAAGTCGGCCGCCAGCTTATCGAGCGCGGCTACAATGCAGAGGTAATCCACGGAGATCTGGCACAGAAGCAACGGGAGCTCATCCTCCATAAGCTGCGGGAAAAACGCATTACGATTGTGGTTGCTACCGACGTAGCCGCCCGAGGAATCGATGTACAGGACCTTACCCATGTGGTTAACTATAATATCCCGCAGAATCCCGACACGTATATCCACCGTATCGGTCGTACCGGCCGAGCCGGCAAGATGGGTACTGCGGTAACATTTGTCACTCCGTCCGAAATGCGTCGATTCACCTACATCCGCAGGATGGTAAAAAGCGAAATCCGTCAGGAAAAAATCGTCAGTGCAAAACAGGTTGTCGAGGCAAAAAGACTACGTCTTACCGATTCCATCATCCGCGTAGTGGAGCAGCAGGAAGAGCACGAGGATTTCATTCCGGTGGCCAGGCAGATATTGGACCAGCGCAATGCAGTCAATGTCGTTGCTGCAGTACTGGCACATACATACGGCAGTTCCCTTGACGTCGGCCAGTATAGTCCGATAGAGGCTTTCGAACCGGAAAAACCACGTTCCCGAAAGGAACGTTCTTCTTCACGATCAAGAAACGACGAACGTTACGACCGGTACGAAGAGCAGCAAAATTATGATCGAAGACGCCATAGTGACTTCGATTCCGATTCGGTCAGACTGTTTATTGCAAAAGGGCGCAATGCTGGAATGACAAAACGGATGCTGGTCGATTACATCATGGATCGGGCCAGAGTCGGCAACCGAGAAGTAAACGATGTCGAAGTCCATGAAGACTTTTCATTCGTAACCGCTCCTGCATATGCTGCAAAATTGATTTTACAGGCGTTCAGCGAAGTTTCCAGCGAAGGCAAGCCGATGGTAACCAAAGCCCGTCCCGATAATCCGAGCGGCAAGTATCTGACCGGTTACCGAACGAGCCGACGATCGAGAGAAGATGAACCTGCAAGGCGCCCGTATGAAGAAGATCGCTACCGCGGCGAACGCGGCCGAGACGAATACAAGCGTCCCGGAGCACCAAAGCCTTCCTTCGCCCGCAGTACATCGAAAGGAAATTCAAAGAGACGCTCTGGCAAAAAAGGTCGGTAATCAGTCTTTTTCGAACACTGTACGGGCCAGCTTTAGCGCCGAAGCAATCGTTTTATCCATGTCGTAATAGGCATATTCGGCAAGTCTTCCGCCAAGTAGCAGGTTTTCATGCTGCTTGGCGATCTGGACGTATTTCTGA
>JAAYDK010000427.1 GCA_012729295.1 Spirochaetales bacterium
AGTGATCTGGATGCCGGCGACGAGCTAGCCGGTGCCGATATGCCTAACCCGAGCGAATACCTCAGCGCCAGGCAGAAAGACGGCAGGCCGCTTGGCGCCGATCTTCTCTTCAAAGAGACCTGGCACTGGCTCAAGGAACGCGGCTGCGAGCGGTTCATCAACCCGCGCCTGATCGAAGCGTATGCTCAGGCGTTCACACGCTATATCCAGTGTGAGGAAGCCATCAGCTTGTACGGCCTGCTTGGAAAACATCCAACAACCGGCGGCGCCATCGCCAGCCCATTCGTGCAGATGAGCCAGTCGTTTCAGAAACAGGCCAATCTGCTCTGGTACGAGATCTTCGACATCGTCAAGCAGAACTGCACCACCGCATTCGTGGGCAATCCGCAGGACGACATTATGGAAGCCCTGCTGTCAGGGCGGAAAGGACGGTGATTGCAATGGGAGGAAAAGCTGATCTGACTGGCCAGATATTTGGCAAATGGACGGTTCTGTCAGAATCAGACAAGCGGAGTCGGAACGGTAGTGTTTATTGGCTTTGCCAATGCGCATGTGGTTTTCAAAAACTGGTCATGTCTGCATCCCTACTTCAAGGAAATTCTCATGGCTGCTATCGCTGCGTACATGTCAATCGAACCAACCAATACTTGATTTTGCATAACGGTTCTACTCGAGTGCTTTGCAAAAATAAGCAAAACTTCGTTATAAATACAACGGATCTGACTTTGGTTAAGAAATATCAATTCTGGATTGATCAGAGGGGCTATGTAAAAACAAAAATCAACGGCAAGAGTGAGTTTTTGTCCAGGCTGCTTATGCGGGTAGAACATCGAGGACGAGATGTATTTGTTGATCACATATCGGGTGACACGCGAGATAACCGGCGATCAAACCTTAGAGTTTGCCAACCGGCAGACAATGCTAAAAACAAGGGTCTCAGCAAAAACAATAAGACTGGCTATAAAGGTGTCAGCTATCATTCTCAGCTAAAGAAATACAGGGCGGATATCAGATCTGATGAAAACAAAACAATTTACCTTGGCTGTTATGATACCGCCCAGCAAGCGGCTGAAGCATATGACGAAGCGGCACTCAAGCTGCATGGTGAATTTGCTCGTACAAATACTGATTTACAAAGGATGGTAGAACTCAGTGAAAATAGCCAAGCGATCTGAATTAGTTTCGATAGATCAAATAATACCATATGCTCGCAATGCTCGAACGCATAGTAAAGATCAGATCATCCAAATTCGTGCCAGTTTTCGTGAATTTGGGGTCATATCGCCTTTGGTTGTGGATGAGCACTATAACCTGCTCGTTGGTCATGGAAGACTGGAGGCTGCGCGTGCTGAGGGATTAGATGCACTTACGTGTATTGTCGTCGAACACCTGACCGAAGCGCAGAAGCGTGCATACATCATCGCCGATAACCGTTTGGCCTTAAATGCCGGATGGGATGCCGAGATGCTATCGGTTGAGATCGCCGACTTGCAGGGCGCTGATTTCGACGTGTCGCTCCTGGGCTTTGACGACGCTGAACTGAATAAACTAATGAGCGGCATCGAGGATGTGAAAGACGATGACTTTGATGTCGATGCCGAACTGAAAAAGCCCGCTGTCACCAAGCCCGGTGATTTGTGGCTGCTGGGTAATCACCGCCTGGTCTGCGGCGACAGCACCAAACCGGAGACCTTTGCCCTGCTCATGGACGGCAAGCAGGCTAACCTGGTGGTGACGGATCCCCCGTATAACGTCAACTATGAAGGAACGGCCGGCAAGATCAAGAACGATAACATGGCGGACGATAAGTTTTATCAGTTTCTGCTGGATGCATTCAGGCTGACAGAAAAGGCCATGGCTCGGGATGCCAGCATCTATGTCTTTCATGCCGACACCGAAGGGCTCAATTTCCGTAAGGCCTTCTCCGATGCCGGCTTCTATCTGTCGGGTACCTGCATCTGGAAGAAGCAGTCGCTGGTCCTGGGCCGCTCCCCTTACCAATGGTGCCATGAGCCCATCCTGTATGGCTGGAAAAAGGCTGGCAAGCACGTCTGGTACTCCGACCGTAAGCAAACGACCATCTGGGAATTCGATAAACC
>JAAYDK010000462.1 GCA_012729295.1 Spirochaetales bacterium
CCCATTTGCTCATACAGCTGCGTTATCTTATTTAAGTAGCTTCCCTGGACCTACTAATTTTTGTTAGGGTTGCAGGGGTTTTTCCAGTTTGTTCTCACAACAACTACTTCATTCTTCACTTCATACTATTTTCCAACTTTGAAATCATAAAACCCCTACAACCCCTACATACTCTCCTCTATATTTACAAAAAAAAGCCTCTGAAGGGATGGATCTGCAGATCTGTCCCCTCAGAGGCCTATTTCAGATTGAATTCAGTCAGATCGAAACCGAATTCAAGGTCTCTTCAACCTCAACATCATGGGAATCCTGGGGGTCCGGGGGTGTGGATTCACCTGACAAATCCACACGCCCAATTCTCCACATCGATCTCCCGCGCTTCTGGATGATGTCGTTCGGATACTTTCTAAACGTGTAGCCCAACATCATAGCAAACCCGTCTCCTCCACGGGAATTGAGGATGTTTCGCAGCGCACTTTGTTGTGCTGGTTCAAGAGCAGACGTGACAGCCAGCTGAATTTCAGCCGCAGTTCCTTGAAAAGACCGTGGAGAATTCAAAGCATGCCCCGAAATAGCCGCTCTCAGCAGTCCAAGGAACCGCTCGTAGTCATTCCGGCCCAGCAGTTCCAACACCTCGGGATTTTGATAGGCACGAATCCCGTATCTTGCATCCTTTGGCAGCGAATCGTCGTTGTAGTTCAAGATGAAGTTTTTGAAGGCTGGCAATTCACGCTCAATGGCTTCGATTATTGCCCGCTTCTCATCAGGATCTTCCGGGAACGGAACCTGATTGTTGACCCGGAGGAAAGCAACTTTGTCTGCAATCGATTCGTCGACAAGCGGCAACACGCTCATGCCTCTTGGTGTATCGTTCACGCAAAGCACAAGGCGCCAGAACGGGCTAAGATACGTTGCATCCACACCTTTCGCTTCGATTCGATGAGTTCGGGTCGCTGTGATTTGCTTGATGTTCGCTTCAAGCTTTCCAGCGTTTTTGGCATCGCCGTTGAACTCGTCGTCCACCGCAAGCACCTCAGATTGCAGGAGATCGGCATTGAATCCTGTCCCTCCTGAGATGAACCTGAACGCCTGACCCTTCCTGCCTCCAAGCAGTTTCACGATGATTTTGTCGAGCACGAATGTTTTTCCCGTCCCGGCAGGACCATACAGAACAAGGCAATGCCCGGGATTATTTGTTCCTGCGTCAAACTCTGCCACTGCGTTACGGAGATAGCTCAACAGATAGCTGACCTGAACACGCCCCTCATCATCCCCACCGAACATACGTTCAATCAGCCCGAGAATCGTTGAACAGTCTCCCTCCTCCGCTTTGATGCGGTTTGGAGATGCGGTAACAAGTATCGGATAGCCCTTCTCGGGAACGACCCGACCAAGGTCATACCCCGCAACCGCACCCGTGAAAAACACGCAGTTACGCGATTGAATCGTCGTGATCAGGCTGCATACGCACTCGTCGACAAACCGGCGATAGGTTTTCTCGTCAAGGCCAGAATCCCGTGATAACTCGGAGATCTTGATCTTCAGAATCCGAATCACTCCAACCTCATTCAACGCGATGAACGAGCTGTTTGGGGTAGGAAGGAACATGTATCGGCACTTGTGTCCGTGATAATAGCATTTCGATTCGATATCCTCCCACGC
>JAAYDK010000198.1 GCA_012729295.1 Spirochaetales bacterium
AAATAGTTTTGGATTGTTCATGAAGGAGGGAAGTCATGAAGAAAGTCCTGTTGATTGTATTGGTTCCCATTCTACTGCTGGCTCTCGTTTCATGCGAAGGCGACATTCTCACAAATGTCAAGAATCTAATGGGCGGCATGGGTGGAAACATCTTGATCGATAATGAGATTGTTGTTATCGATTCGTCTGAAGAGGTTGCGGTGGTGACCGATACCATCACGAACATCGATCCTGAGAATCCTGTTCTTTCTGAAGAGGAGTTTGACGAAGTTCAGCAAACCCTCGTAGAGCTGTTGCAATCACCGCAAAAGGCTCCAGATTTGCTTGAGCAACTAGATGAAAATGCTGGTTATGACGGTACCACGAATCCGCCGCCTGCCGCACTCGCAGATTTCCTGCCGCCGGCTGATGTGGTTGCCCCTGAAGATTTAACCCAAGGTGATATTTTGGCAGCGGTTCTGATATCTACATTGGCAAACGATCCGATAGTTCAGCAACTGATAGCCGATCCGAATGCCGATATTCCTGAAGCTGACTTGCTGAATTTAGCTTCACAAGCTTTACAGGTTGTTGATATCGTAAAGCAGATTTCAAGTGTAGATGACATTGTAATCGACGATATGCTAGCTGATTTTTCTAGTTTCCTGAATCGAGGAACGAGAGCTCTTCGAGCTTTGAGCCGCGAAGGGGAAGAAGGTTCCCAAGACGATATCTTCAATTATGTCCAACCGATTGCCCAATCGATCATCAATGCGATTGGAAGAAATCCCGCCGATTCGACAAAAGTCGATCCCCAGGGATTGCAGCGACTTCTCATCAGCTTTAGCAATATGCGTAGTGGTTATGAAAATGCGGCATTGGCTTTAGGCGGTATGGTTGATAAGAGCGCTGTCGAGATGGAACTTGGTGATTTGGTCAACTATACGCTGAGTGTAGTGCTAACCGAAGCCAACAAGTTCTTCAAGGCTTCGAACGATACTCTAGAGAAGGTGCTGAACGAACTTCTGCCGTATCTTGATGGTACCGCCGGCATGAATGTTCCTCCCCCCGCCTTTATTGCAGAATTTGAGACGATGCTTGGTGTGTATAACGATAACGGCGGAGCAGATGGGACATACATTTTGAATCTCTACAATGCGGTGAGTGACAACCTGTTGCTCTTTTCGGCTCAGGTCCCGGGAAACCAGGGATTGACGGATATGCTTACCCAGTATGTTCCTGAAGGGCTCACCGGACTAAGCGATTTGCTTGATGCAGATAACTAGGACAAGGGGGATATGATGAAAAAAGTTATAGTACTATGTGCCGTGCTGTTGCTGTCGGCAAGCATGGTGATGGCTGCCGATGTCGGATTCAGACCAATTAGCGCTCGCATAGAAGCTATGGGCGGTGCCGGAATTGCAACGGCTCGCGGCAATGATTCGTTATTCATGAACCCTGCCACGCTCGCTCATGGTAAATTCAGTTTGAATCTCCCGGTTGTGTCGCTGACCGTATTTAATCCGTACGCGATTCTGGATTCTCGAATTCCCGAGTATATCGAAGCAGGCGGAGATTCGATGCCGATGGATATCGCTTTGGAATATATGAATAAGATCGTAACTGCCGGAAAGGGCGAAGTGTTAACCACTGATGTTGGCTTTTCGTTTACCGGTGGTGGTTTTGGATTGGGCGTCAACGTTCAGGAACAACTACACACGACCAGTACCGACGGGCAGCTTGCCAACGATAAGTTCATCGCCGAACTGAATGTGGCAGCCCCGATTGGCTTGGGCTTCAGGCTGAATCTCGTTCCGGACGTATTATCGATCGATATAGGGGCGACAGCCAAGTTTGTCTATAAGGCATATACGGAAAAAATTGGAGCTCCGCAGCTGATCACGATTCTCAACAGCGATGATCCGGCTTATGCGTTCATGAGCGAAACTGCGCTTGCTGCCGGATGGGCTGTTCCCATCGATATCGGAGCCAACATCAATCTACCAATCGGTCTCAGACTCTCGGCAGTTGCACGCAACATCAATGCTAAGTACACGATGCAGGATTATTCCGAACTCGGCGGTTGGCTGAACGAAATGACCGAAATGGCCGGAATGGAACCGATCTATACCGATCAGGCTCCCGCGTCAACCACGACTGCAGCTCCAGAATATATCATTCCATGGACGCTGGATGTTGGTTTCGGTTGGATGCCGTACATCGGTAGTGCACTGCGACCATCTCTTGCAGTTGATCTGACCGACGTTCTGGGAGTCATCGAGAATCCCGATACGGTATGGAATAATTTAACTGCAGGCGCTGAAATCAAGCTCCTTTCGATGCTTGATATCCGTGGTGGTATTAATAAGGGTTATTATTCGGTCGGCGTTGGTCTCGACTTACTGGTCATTCACGTAGACGCCTCCTATTACTGGCGTGAGTTCGGCGTCGATATCGGCGATAAGCCGGCCGACGCACTTACTATCAGGGTGAATCTGGGTGTCGACGGCTGAAAACTGTTGACTGACTTATGACGGGGTTGCTTCGGCAACCCCTTTTTCATGCTCCTAGATATTTGAAGAATATAGTATTAGATGTTAGTTAGGTAACAATATGTACTAAATTGTAACAGCTTTGTACGATATAGGCTTCACTTGAGGTATTTGGTATGATATGCTCCGTGTATCACACTGCCGTTGGGCATAAAACAGGGAGTAGTTCGTTATGGAACATTTCGGAATCTTGGGGTTGATTCCCCCAGTACTTACTATTGTGCTGGCGTTCATTACGAAGGACGTCATCATATCATTATTTCTCGGAATACTGTCGGGCACGCTGATTGTAGCAGGGGGAAATCCCCTTGTCGCATTAGTAAATCTGAGTGATTTACTGGCAGGGTCGCTGGCAGACGGCTGGAATATCAGAATCTTTTTATTCTGCGCGCTGTTAGGAGGCCTGGTGGGATTGCTAAGCAAAACCGGCTCGGCGGTCGCATTCGGCAAATGGGCGTCGCAGAAGGTAAAAGGCCGGGTGGGGAGCCAGATTTTAGCTTGGTTCTTCGGTCTGCTTATTTTTATCGACGACTATTTCAATTCGCTGGCCGTCGGAACTATTATGCGTCCGATTACCGATAAGACCGGAGTCCCGAGAGCAAAGCTTGCCTATATCCTCGATTCGACAGCTGCTCCCGTATGTATCATCGCTCCCATATCAAGTTGGGTCATCACCGTCATGTCGATTGTGAAAACCTCGGATGGTTTCGAGACGCTCGGGATGAGCGAATTTTCTTTCTTTATCCGATCGATTCCCTACAATTTGTATGCCCTGCTTACCATTGTCATGGTTGTCGTAATCATCATTACCAAGCGTGACTTCGGTCCGATGGCAGCCTCTCATCGCTATGCAGAGTCGACCGGGAACCTGTATAACGTCAAATACGGCGATGCCCCTGGAGAAATCAGCGGAGTCGTTGAGGATAGCAGAGCCAAACCTCTGGATATGCTGTTCCCGATTATCGTCCTGATTATTACTGCAGTCGTATTTTTTCCGGTAACCACGTGGATGGGTTCTGTCGACGGTGAAACAATTACCTCTTTCGGTCAAGCGGTGAAGACCATCGGTCTTGGAGAGGCATTCAACAATACCGATGCATCCATGGCACTCTTCTATTCGATTGTATTTACATTGGTTATCACGTTGATTTACTACTATGCCCGGAAGTTGTTCACCATCAAGAGTTCTACCGAAGCGCTCAAAGACGGTATCGGGTCGATGGTTCCTGCACTCATTATCCTGACCATGGCATGGACCATCGGTGCGATTATTAAATCCTCTCCTGCAGACGGCGGTTTGGGATTGTCGACATACCTGTCTGATGTCGTTGTCGGCGGAGGTTTCCCGCTGGTACTCGTTCCTGCAATCGTGTTTGCGCTATCGGCTCTGATTGCATTCTCAACCGGTACCTCTTGGGGAACGTTTGCAATCATGATTCCCATTTCGATGCCAATATTAGTCGGTCTTGCCCAAGCAAAAGGACTATCACCCGAAGCTACGGCAAATGCGGTAATGATCGGAGTAAGTGCAGTTCTCGGCGGTTCGGTATTCGGTGACCACGCTTCACCAATATCTGATACCACGATTCTCTCTTCTACCGGTGCAGCTTGCCCGCACCTCGAGCATGTCGCAACTCAGATGCCCTACGCATTATTCATCGCTGTTTGTTCACTCGTCGGTTTTGTTTTCGGCGGCTTAGTATTAAATGCCGCGGTCGCCTGGCTTGCAGCATTGGTAGTATTCGTAATCGGCATTATCTTCCTCCCGAAAGTATTAAATAAAGAAGCGTAGAAATACCTTGGTAAAACATGGGCTCCGTTTTGTGCGGAGCTCTTTTTTAATAGCCGGACGACATCGTTTGATAGTATTGTTTTTATAACGAACTGCTTTAAAGGGGATTATGGTCAATGAGATATGTCGCTATCGATTTTGAGACCGCTAATAGTGATAAGTTGAGCCCTTGCTCGGTTGGTCTAGCACGGATGGAAGACGGCTTGGTGCTTGACTCGATCCACACATTGCTCAAAGCCCCTTCTTCATACTTCGATCCGTTTAATATCTCGATTCACGGAATCAGACCTTCGGATATCGTCGGAGCTCCCACCTTTGATTCGGTATGGGACTCTCTGCTGCTGTTTATCGGAGACGACCTATTGATTGCACATAACGCTCCCTTCGATTTAGGGATTCTTCGAGCGATGCTGGTGTATTACCAGCTCCCGATTGCTCCGCTAAGCTATACTTGTACGGTTCGTATCAGCCGTAAAGTATGGCCGCATCTGAACAGCCATCGGTTAGTCGACTTATCCGAATATTTCGGATTCGAATACCGCCCTCACGATGCTTTAGAAGATGCGATTAATTGCGGGAAGGTATTTCACCAAGCATATCGCTACGATACCGATTGCAGCGAATACGGAGTCCGGCAATTCTTCGCTGAGAAACATCAGATTCAATTTCAACGATTGACCGGCGGTCTCGCACCTCCTGTTTCTCCGGGTATTGTGAAAACCCAAAGTCTTTTTTAAGCGATAGAGGACATAATTTTCAAGGGTTCAACTTGCAGGAGATTTGAATGGGTGCTACTATAAATGTAATCGATTCAAATGCTAGGAGGATACGATGGAACTGAAAGGGTCTCGGACCGAGAAAAATCTGATGGATGCTTTTGCCGGCGAATCAATGGCACGTAACAAGTATACTTATTTCGCAAGTAAAGCCCGCAAAGAAGGCTATGAGCAGATTGCAAAATTATTTGAAGAGACTGCCGATAATGAAAGAATGCATGCAAAATTATGGTACAAGGCTCTACAGGAAAGCGGAGATGTAGGCGATACTGCAGCAAACCTGAAAGATGCAGCAGCAGGCGAGCACTATGAATGGACCGATATGTACAAGAACTTTGCCGAAGTTGCTAGAGAAGAGTGCTTTAAGAAAATCGCAGCATTATTCGAAGGCGTTGGCAAGATCGAAAAAGAACATGAACAACGTTATCTTGCGTTGCTCAAAAACGTCGAAGAAGGATTAGTATTCTCCCGCGATGGAGAACAGATTTGGAAGTGCGGCGTATGCGGCCATATCCATGTCGGGAAGAAAGCTCCCGAAGTATGCCCGGTCTGCGCCCATCCGAAGGCTCACTTCGAAATTGCAGCACGCAACTGGTAATCTAGTTTGCCATATGAGTAATCGACGGACACCGCACGTGTCCGTCAATTATGATGTTCTCTTGAACCTTTTAAATCCCAACCACTTAATACAGACTCTTTATTCCAGAATAAGGCTTCCTCTGCAGTGAGAATTTTTCTAGTTATGCTTTTTTGTGCGTATCCCGGACCGTAGGTAGCGAACTCATAAAATCTTGATTGCATGGGTGTCCATTCGGTCTCGATTCCTTCTTTCGTTCTGCTATGCATGACAGTCCAGCCTTTTGTGTTGATGTGATCGTCCATACTGCATTCAAAAAAACAAGCTGAAGGGCATACCGACGGATCTCCTGAAGGATGCCAGGGTCTGCCGAGCCATACCGAGCCGACAGCGAGGAATTCCTGTTCTTTCATCAATGTACAACGGTAGAATAGAAATCCGAACGTTTGAGTGGCTTTCGTAGATGGGGCACAAATATAGCCGTCTTGCGTAGCCCCAGAAACAGAACGCGATATGATCATGCATTCTTCAAACACAGCCGAAGCAGCACCGAATATGAAATCAATGTTGCCGCTTATGATGCAAAAACGGAAATAGCATCGTTTCGCATCGACGAAAAGCGTATCCTGCCATCCTTGAAACCTACAGTTTAAAAAGGAAGCTTTGTCGCTTTCATGGGTAAGACGTAGCGCTACTGCCTGCAGCCCGCTTCGTCTGGCAGTATGTTTGTCATTTTCCGACGAATTACCCGGGTAGTCGAAATCGTTGGCGATCGTTATTGAGACGGCAGAAAATCCCTGCGAGTCGACAGTGACGGTCGCACTGTTTGCCGTACCGGTGAGGATCCCTTCGTCTGTCATCTTGCTGTGATAATCATCGTATACGATTATCGTAGAATCCCGGTCGCTTCCTTCAAAGCACACATTAGGAAAATCAATCTGCAGTTTTGCTCGATAGGTACCGGGACGAATAAAAAAATGGAATCGGTCGTATCGGTTTTGGATGCAGCGGGCATAATCTAAAGCCCTGCCGATATTTTTCCAGCGTGGCATATCGGTATCAGACTCTCGAGCGCTACCGTCGATGACTGCAAAATATACTCGCGGCTCTTCCATGATCTGATTATATCATCAGATGAACAAATTTACCGTGCTTACCGCCGCAGCTTCCATATAGGTGGCGACGCCTCCGATTTCAATGCCGTCAAGTAATTCTTCAGCTTTGATGCCCATGATGTCCATGGACATCTGGCAGGCTACAAATCGAACCCCGGATGCTTTTGCCTGGGCAAACATCTCGCTGAGTTGGTCGACTCGCTTCGAGCGCATCCGGGATTTCATCATGAGCGGACCCATGCCGACCATATTCATCTTCGATAGAGAGAGCTTATCCATCCCTTTGGGCAACATCATGCCAAACATTTTTCCCATGAAATCTTTGGATACCTTTCCGGGATTTCTCTTTCTTAGTATCGATAGCCCCCAGAATGTAAAGAACATCGTAACCTGCTGACCTGTTGCAGCCGCTCCGTTAGCCAATACGAACGATGCGAGAGCCTTGTCCATATCGTTAGAGAACACAATGAGAGTGGCAGAAGGATTTTGTTTGACCTGCACTTGCTGATTACCCGAGGTTGTCGAAAGGGCGGTTGCCTTTTCGATGATAGCTTCGATTCCTCCCGAATCGTTCGTGAAGGAAATCAGCCGGTTACCCGTGAGATTGCACCACGAGCGAACGTCTTTGGCAAATCCCGGATCTGTTGCACTGACTAAAACGCGTTCTCCTGCCGCCATTCGATCGACTTCCTTTTTCAGCTGGATGATCGGTCCGGGGCACTGCAACCCGCACGCATCCAGTTTGCGACTGTAATCATATGCAGCCGATTCGGTCGACTCCTTTTCCTTTTGCATATATTCTCCCTGAAGCTGTTTCATTTCTTCTTTTACCACCTCCCAGGTTTTATAACCTCCGGTTAGGTTTATTACTTCGCGAAATCCATTCTGGAGCAGTAGACGCTGAGCCACATAGCCCCTGAGACCGACAGAACAATAGACTACGACAGGTCTGTCGGCAGGAATTTCCGATAATCTGGAGCGCAGTTGCGTGTGGGGTATGTTGAGCGAGCCTTCGATAGCTCCTAATTCGTGTTCGTCTTCCGTTCGAACATCAAGTA
>JAAYDK010000199.1 GCA_012729295.1 Spirochaetales bacterium
GCTTTCCCTCCGTTCATCTTGTCGACAACTATAAGGTTTGGAATATTTTTATTGGTGTATATGCCTCTGAGCGGACGTGTCTGCAGTCGTTCGCGTACCAGCAAATCGCGTTTTTCCAACTTGTAATAGTTGATTAATAAGTTAAGCGTGTCGTCTTTCGACCCGTCGTTGACCACAATCAATTCGAAATCGGGATAACGCTGGTTCAGCAGCGAGTTGGTGCTTTCTATGATGCTGGCAGACTCGTTGTAGGCAGGTGCGATAATCGACATGGAGGGAAGCATGCCCTTGGTAAAGAGAAAACGATAGTCTTTCATCTCCCAGAGGAGTTTTTGCACACGTGCGCCGCGTACCGAGATGACAAGGATGACGATGTAGATCATATTCACGGCGATTGAATAAAACATGAGCAGATAGTTGAAACGCACGATGTACAGTTTTCCGATCTCCTTCCAGCTTAAGGTTGCCAAACGGGTAAAATCACCTATCAGGATAACGATTGGGAAAAATATGATGATCGCAATGAGCATCACTGCCAGCTGGAAACGTCTGGGCGGTTCCGAATGCGGTTTCGGAACATCGGCAGCTTTTGACGGATTTCCTAGACCGATTGCTTTCTGTAAGCGGATATCGAGGTACATTCTCATCTCTGAGCGCAACGAGCTATGGTGACGGGACAGGTTCTTTACCACTTTCAGGATTATGCGCTCGATAGCTTTATCGGTATTTCGGTTAAGAAAGAACAAAATGGCACTTGTATAGTGCGATTGTACCAATTCGGTAATCAGCTCGATAATATCTGCCTGTTCCGGTCCTGTAATCCTGTTTAGATAATATTCGATCCGGTTTTCAAGAACTTTCGCGAGAATCTCTCGCTTTCTCTTTTGCGAGCTTGTACGAAAGGCATCGCGGATACTATTCAGCATTGCGGGTTCTCGCATCGCCATCTCGGACAGGCTCTGGATAATCTGGTCGTGAAGCACCTTGTAACGCGAATAGAGCAAGATCCGATCGATTCGATCAGCTTCTTGAGAAATTGCCATTGATTGGATTACGCACGAAAGCGTTCTTCGGTGGGTACTTTCGGTAAAGGTTTGTGTACGCAATTCTTCAGGAAAATGTTTTAACAGCGCTTCAAGCGCCGTCGAACGTGCCGCCTTACGTTCGTCTGAAGCAATTGCTACCAGATATGAACGGAATTCTTCTGCCGGAAATTCCAGCGCGAATCCGCAGATAAGCCGCTGCATGTAGGACCGATTATTATCAAGATGCCTGATGGCATATCGTGTAAAATCTTCCTTATAGGAATACAACACCGCCATGATCCGTTTTGCCGTCCACGGCTCTACAATCCGCAATTTTGACACGATAGGTGCGATAACCGCCCTCACGCGCTGAAGCGAAAGCGCATGTGCCATCTGAAGAATCGCCACGGGATGACGCTCGATTCGTAATGCTTCTAACAGAGCTCTTTGGATGTCCTTACGTCCAAGATACTTCAACGCAACAGCAGATTGCGCTCGTTTTATGTATGAACGGGAATGCAATCGGCGAACATAGTAAGCAACCAGATTGCTGTTAAGCAATAGCTGGCCCATATGGTCCATCTCTTCCTTATCGAGCAGTAATGTGTTTTGAAGTCTTGCATAGATTGGTAGTAAATCGTCTGGTTCGACATCATCGATATCGATTTCCTGATTGATGATCTGACGTTGTAGCTTCTGCTCGATTTCAAGACTTCTTGCAGTTTTTTTATCCGACAGTTTTCGTCTCAGTATTGTTATGAAAAACATGAGCAGACTTGCCGACAGCATGAGTGCAGTCAAAGGAAGCGCGATGTTCTGTCCCATCTAGAAACCTTCCCGGACAGCCGCTTGTGCGGCAAACTGATCGATGATTCCCACTAATTCGACCATCAGGACCGGCCGGACAAGGAAATGAGAAATTCCCAGATTTAATGCCCTTCGTACTGTATCCTCATTCTTATTAGCCGACATTAAAATAAAGGGGATGCGTTTGCGTGCGGGAATTTTCAACAATTCCTTACGCAGCGTGAGTGCTCCCAATTTCGGAATCATTAATTCGGAAACAATGATGTCGAAAGAATTTTCTTCTATCGCTTTTCGTGCAGCAAGGCCGTCTGATGTTACGCTTACATGATATCTTGACCGTTCCAGTGCACGTTGAATTAAATCCCGCTGGATTCCCGGGAAGTCGATTAGCAGGACCGAGTACACTGCCTGAGTTCCCGTTGTCTGGCTGGAATCGTAGACAAAAGAATTTCTCCCTCTCTTTTTAGCCAGACGAAGTCTGAACCGTGCAGTCTGGACGACAATCTGCTGAACGGTAGATGCATCCTCGGTTTTTAATCCTGCCAAGTCGTCGGCATGGAATAACCCCATGGAAATGGTCGTAGGTACGATGAACAGCTCTGACTCGCTTACGATATTCTTAAAGGCATTTGCATGTTCGATAGCCAGTTTTCGCGTGACATTCGTTGAAAAAACAGCAAAAGTTCCTCCTTCTAAGCGAAATGCCCGGTCGAATTCTGTCAAGGAACGCTGTAGCAATACCGTAAGCGAACGCATGGTATTATCCCCTTCGGTGCTACCGAAATCGAGATTGATGTCTGCCAGATTATCGATACTGAACAGTGTTACAGAAAAGAGGAACGGCTTGACAAGCCATTGCTTCATCTCGTTTGCTATGAACA
>JAAYDK010000200.1 GCA_012729295.1 Spirochaetales bacterium
CAGTCGCTTCAGTCGGCACGAGTCCAAGATGCTTCATCATCAACTCGATAGATTTGAGTGTATTGATATTGTACATCCGTCCGATTCCGAATATCCCCAACGGAGTAAGCGACATATAGAAATTTGTCGTTGTTCCTACAAAATATTGCGGACGGAGCGTCAGATTTCCTCCATATGCATAGAAGCCTTTCATATCGCCGAAATCCACCCCATACTTGGTAATCAGGGCGTTTGCTACAATATTTGCTCCGATTACCGAAGTTCCCAATCTCAAAGCTGCCGTACCGTTAAGATCAAGATTCGAGTCGAGCGTCTGATTCGAATAGATGTAAGTGGCGTTTACGCCTCCATCGAGATCGAATGAAAAAGGTGAAGTCCCGATTTCAATTTGAAGAGCATCATTGAATTCTCCCATCAACGAATCGCTTCCGAGTGAACCGTTTAATGCCAAAGAAGTAAACGTATCGGGGACTACGAGCGTGTAGAGGTTTTCGATTCCTTCAGCAAAAATCAGTCCAATCGAAAATAAAGATATGCATAGTACCATAAATACTCTTTTCATAGGCCTTCTCCTTTCTCAACACCTCTGGCGATTCGATGGGCTTTTGTTATACCAAACGTCTCTTATTGGTAATAATGAAGCGAAATTCGATAAACTGCAATATTAATTCGATACAAAATGCAGTTTTATGTCCGAATAGCGCTAGATAACTACCTTGTTTTTCATATTTTTACTATTCTAGATTGGCAAACTAATGTGACTATTCGTAACATAATACTTAACGATTACCGACTACTTCCAGCACTGCAGTACTGTACGGCGGCATCTTGAGTATGCCTTTAGACAGACTTGGAAGCTCCTTGAGCGCAGAAAAACGCTCGAGGAGTTCCAGCGTTTCTGCCGGTAGCTCGCATTTCTCGTTTGCAAGGTTATGGACAACCATTAGCGTCTTATCCTGATATGCTACCGTATAGGCACATATAGCCGGATACGCTGTTTCTACTACCGTAAACGTACCGCGACCTAGAGCGCTGTGGCGGTTCTTTATGGCAATAATCGAGCGGTAAGCATTGAGCAAGGAATCTCGCTGCTTCAGCTGCTGGTCGATTGGTGCATCTACCGGCCTGATATCGTCAGCATATTGTGGGGATTTAGTCATGCCTTTCGTATCCGAGTTCGACCAATAAAGGGCTGTGCGTTTATTTTCGTCCCGACCCGATCCGCGCATGCCGATTTCCTCGCCATAGTACATGAAGGGATTTCCCGGAAGCAGCAGATACACTGCAGCTGCCATCTTCTGCAAATTCACGTCACCCATGAGCGCACCGGCGGAGCGCGCATGATCGTGATTAGTAAGAAACGGTGCATCGATGGCAGATTCCGGCAGTTGTTCATACCAACGCCCGAGACTGGAACTAAGCTCGGCCCCCTTGCCAGAACGTACCGAGGTTATAAGGAGACCGGTACTCTGAGAAAACGGAAAGTTGAACAAACTCGGTATACCGCTTTGATACAAATCAAGAATTGTCTGACCGTCCGACCAAGCTTCGCCGACTAGGTACACATCGTAATCGTAGGCTCGTAGTTCATCGTTCAGCCACTGTAGAAATTCCACGTTTTTTGCAGTATTCCCACTAAAGAACCAAGCTACCGCATCGAGTCTGAATCCATCGGCTCCGGCATCCAGCCAGAATCTACATATCTTCAGAATTTCCTCTCTGAGTTGCGGATTGTCCAAATTTAAATCGGGCATCGATGATGTGAAGCG
>JAAYDK010000201.1 GCA_012729295.1 Spirochaetales bacterium
GGCATTGTCTGCGATGCAGGAATCGAATGTAAAGGGAATCGGGGTATACACCAACACCGGCCGTCTCATGCTCGGTTTGGGATCCGTCCCTAACATCTTACCCCTCGACCGGTTCAATGCAGAATGGCGATCTCGCAATCTGACCCAGTATGGCAGAGGGATTGCCACCTATAACCGAGAAACCGGAATGATCGAGTACCTGCGCTACTCGAGATTGACCATTCAGATCGAAACAGGGGATTTCATGCTCGAGGAAGACGGATTGATTCCCTCTCCCATGACGTTTCCCGATGTCATCTATATCCTCTTCGACGGTCAGCAGTATCACTGGAAAATCATCTGGGCACAAATATTTGCGGTCGTTGCAATCTGTATGCTGGCAGGTTTTCATCTCATGGTATTTAGCGTGTATCGCAACAATCGAGAGTATCGTGCAAGGTTATCCAGACAGGAACGTTTGGTAAGTCTCGGAGAAGCTGCCAGGACATTAGCCCATGAAATAAAAAATCCGCTAAGTGCCATCACGATACAAATGGCCTTGATGCGAAAGCAACTGCCCGAAGAAACAAAAACCGAGCTCGCTGTTATCGACCAGGAGGTTCAAAGGCTCATTCTCTTGACCAACAAGGTTTCAGATTTCCTCAGGAATTCATTAGGACAGCCTGAAGAAATCGATTTATATTCGTGCATCGAATCAATTATCCAGACCTTTCCTGTTTCCATCAACCTCATTAAAACTGCAGGTGCGCCTGCCAAAATCTGGTTTGATCCTGATCGTGCTCGTTCGGTATTTGAAAATCTCGTAAAAAATGCCATCGAAAGCTGCGAGGGGCGTGATCCTGAGGTTGAGATTGAAGTTGTTATGGATAAAAAGCGCTTATACCGCATTTTTATCCGCGATCGGGGTGACGGAATTCCTGCAGTTCTGATGGATAAGATATTCGATCCGTTTTTTACGACTAAAATTCACGGTTCCGGTATCGGACTAGCCATATGCCGCCAGTTTGTACGGGCAAGAGGCGGGGATGTAAGATTATTTGCCCGTGAAAACGGTGGAACTGTTACGGAAGTAATTCTTCCCAAAGATCCGTATGTAGAGGTAATTCATGAAGATTCTGATCGTCGATGATGAACACAACATTAGAGAGCTGATGCGCAAATATCTCGCATTGGAAGGTCTTGAAAGCGATGGGGCGGAAAACGGATTATCCGCTCAGCGTCTGCTGCGTGAACAACCGTACGATGCCTGCCTCATTGATCTCAAGATGCCGGGTATGGATGGATTATCCCTCATCGAATGGATTCGCCAAGAAGGTTTTCGGATGCCGATTATCATGATTTCGGCCCACGGTGAGATTCGCGACGCGGTTACCGCGTTAAAAGAGGGCGCTCAGGATTATATTGTAAAGCCGTTCGATCCAGAAGAATTGACGATTCGGCTCAAGAAATTAATAGACGAGCAGAATTTGCGTAACCTAGTGGAATCAGAAACCATTACGAGTAAAAAGGATTCCGATGATTTGGTTGGAAAATCTCCGGCAATGATGAAGATAAAGGACATCATTTCAAAGATTGCAGATTCTCCTGCTACCGTTTTAATAACTGGTGAAAGCGGAACGGGTAAAGAAGTAGTAGCAAGGCAGATTCATGGGGAGTCGATTTTAGCCAAAGGTCCCTTTGTCGCAATCAACATCGGAGGAGTTCCCGAGAATCTGCTTGAGAGTGAACTGTTCGGTTATGAGAAGGGTGCGTTTACCGGAGCGGTAGGCAGGAAGACCGGCATGTTTGAACTTGCTAGCGGAGGTACGTTGTTTCTCGATGAAATAGGCGATATGCCCCTTCCGTTGCAAGTAAAAATGCTGAGAGTGCTTCAAGAACGGAAGATTACCCGACTTGGAGGAACCACACCCATGCCGATCAATGCGAGAATCATCGCCGCGACAAATAAGAATCTCGAAGAAAAGGTCCGCTCGGGGACCTTCCGCGAAGACTTGTTTTACCGCCTGAACGTTGTTCGAATTGAACTTCCTCCTCTAAGAGAGAGGAAAGAAGATTTGCCGCTTTTAGCCGGCGTGATTTTGAAAAAGCTTAACCGTCAGATGGGACATCGTGTCGAAGGTTTATCTTCGGACGCACTCGATGCGCTGAAACGGCATCCCTTCTACGGAAATGTTCGTGAATTGGAGAATATTCTCGAACGTGCGGTCATCTTTGCCGATTCATCAGTTCTACGCCCCGAGAATCTGGATCTGCGAACCAGTTCGATTAAGTTAAATAACGACGAATCACACTCAAATAGCGCACAATCGAAGGTTTATAACGACAACATAGAGGCGAAAAGTTTAAAAGAGATGGAAATCGAGGCTATTATAAGGACATTACACCGATGGGAAGGGAATCGAACAAGAGCCGCTGAGGAATTAAAAATTTCACGAAGAACTCTCATAAATAAAATAGCCGAATACCATATCGATTTATAATCGAACTTTCTTGACCTACATAGTGAAAGCCCCCTACAATTACGCGTTGGAGGTGGTTTGCATGGAACACGTACCACATTGGAATCTGGAATCAATCTATCCTGATATCGACAGCGAAGCTTTTCTTGCTGATTTGGCAGCTGTTAAGACCCTTTCGGGTGAAATTCAGGCAATCGTAGGCGGGTGCAAGGATCTGAGGGCGTTCAAGGAGTGGTTTGTCCAACTGCTCGAAACTTCTCAAAGAGCGATAGATACCTTTGAAACTCTCATGGCGTATGCAAATGCCAAGCTGACGGTAAATACATCTGACGAGAAAGCGATGCGAGGTCTTAATAAAGCTGAAGAAGTTGCGCTCGGTATCAAAGCAGCCTATGTTCAAATATTGAACGCATTGGCTACTCACAAGGAAGCAGTTCGCTCTCTTGTGAAAAAAGAACCCGAACTGAATCAGTATTCATGTATCATCGAAGAGATGCTCGAGGAACAACGCCATCTCATGAGTGAATCCGAAGAATCGCTTGCTGCCGATCTGAACCGGTCGGGAACCGATTCTTGGGGACGATTGCAGGAAGCGGTCTCGTCTACTTCCGATACGGTGTGGGATGAGGAAACCAACGAGAGGAAGACCGTTATCCAATTACGCTCGATGGCCTTCGATCCAGATCGCTCGGTTCGCGAGAAAGCTTTCCAAAAAGAGCTGGCAATCTGGAAATTACACGAGGTTTCCTTTGCATATTCCATTAACGGTGTAAAAGGAACCACGATTACGCTTGATCGACGCCGTGGATACCGCGATCCCTTAGAACGATCGGCCATGCAATCAAGAATTTCCGAGTCGGTACTGAATGCATTAATTGGCTCGATTGAAAAATATCTACCCATGTTTAGGAAATATCTTGCAGCAAAGGCAAAGCTGATCGGGGTTCCGAAATTAGCGTTCTTCGATTTGTTTGCACCGGTAGGTGCATTGCATAAGAAATATTCTTTTGACGACGCTCGTTCGTTTATCGTCGAAAAATTCACCGCCTTTCACAAGCCGCTCGGGGATTTTGCAGAATCAGCATTCGATAAACAATGGATCGATGCCGAATCTCGGCCTGGAAAAGTAGGAGGAGCCTACTGCACCTCCTTCCCATTACGCAAAGAATCTCGAATATTGTGTAACTTCGACCATTCGTTTGACGGAGTATCGACAATTGCCCATGAACTCGGACATGCCTATCATGCCAAGGTTACCGATTCATTACCCGCATTACTACGCCAATATCCGATGACGCTTGCCGAAACTGCTTCGATATTCAGCCAGTTCATTATCTTTAAAGGAGCTCTGGAGAGCGCTACTGGCGATGAACGATTGGCGTTAATCGAAGGCTTTCTGCAAGATTCGACTCAAGTCTGTGTTGATATCCTCAGTCGGTTCTATTTTGAGAAAGAACTGTTTGCAAAGCGTGCTGAAGGCGACCTCATGCCTGGTGAACTGTGCAGCATGATGGTGAATGCTCAAAAACGAGCATACGGGGAAGCTTTGGACGAACAATACCTTCATCCGTACATGTGGGCGGTGAAAGGACACTACTACAGCAGTAATTTCTCATTCTATAATTATCCGTATGCGTTCGGACAGCTGTTCGGTCTTGGGGTGTACACCCTTGCGCAGGGTAATGACGATTTTGGCAAGCATTATGATGAGTTGCTTCGGTCTACCGGAATGGATAATGCTCAGAACGTAGGGGCAACCGTTGGATGCAAAATTGACGAGAGTGCGTTCTGGGAACAGAGTCTTGAATTGATCGGTTCCTATGTAGATGAATTTTGCCAGCTTTGCGAAGCTAAGGAATAAGTATGGCTTCGATTCGCCTTACGATTGAAAAATTGGTCGAAAAAGGAGATGGCCTTGCCAGATATGGCGGCAAGGTCGTCTTTGTTCCACAAGCGCTCCCCGGTGAAGTCGTCATGGCTTCAATCGTCGAGCAGAAGGGTGATTATGCCAGAGCACGACTTGACGACATTGTAGAAAAATCAGAAAGTCGCGTAATCAGCGCATGCCCGTATTATGATCAGTGCGGCGGCTGCGATTTGCAACATCTGGCCTACGAGAGTCAGGTGAAAGAAAAAGAATCACTCTTATTCGAGAACCTGAGGCGAATAGGAAAAATTGAAAGACCGCAAACATACCTTGGTCCCGTGAAAAGTGTGCCATTCGCATACCGGAGCCGATTGCGGTTTCATGTCGATCTAGAACGGGGAACGGCGGGATTTCTCTCTCGTTATAGTAACTCGCTCGTCAATATCGAGCATTGTATGATTGCCAGTGAACGGCTGAATCGACTTTTAGGTGAAAAACGTCCGTTGTTACTCAAGGCGGCGAAAATGCGCCAGGCTGAGTCAAAAAATAAAAGATTATCATCTCTTATCGAGGTTCCTGCATTTGAAGGAGATTCGGCGATTTCCCTTAGCAGCCATGATGTTCAGACTCATGTATCGGGGCACCGGTTTTATGTCGATTCATCAGTTTTCTTTCAGGCAAACCGCTTCGTACTTCCTGAGATGGTCGACTTTGTGACAACTCATGTTACCGGAGATAGGGTAATGGACCTGTACAGCGGAGTGGGATTGTTTGCTGCTTTTCTGGAATCGAGATGTACATCGGTTATTGCCGTCGAGCAGGATAAGCGCTGTCTGGAACTGGCAAGGAAACATCTTGGTGAAAAAACCGAGTTCTTTTCCGAGCCGGTCGAACAATGGTCTCGGAGTTATAAGAAGAACATCGATTCGGTAGTCGTAGATCCTCCAAGAGGAGGTCTGGATGCCCAGGTAATCAAAGCAATAGTCTCCTGGTCTCCCGAAACGATCGTATACGTATCCTGTAACAGCGTAACGCTGGCAAGAGACCTGAAGAGATTCGAGCAACTGGGATACAAACCAGAGGTGATGCAAATGTTCGACCTCTATCCGCAGACAAGCCACATTGAGACCATAGTTATGCTGTCCAGAGAGTAGAGAATCAAGTAATTACAATATAAAGAGATAATAGGACAAACAATTAGTCAAGGGTCCAGATTGTCTATCAAAATGACTTTTGTCGGGGTGCATCCTGTCTCTTGAGGGCTGTTTGACTTATTTCCGCACACATCCCAAAGGTCCAATTTTGAGATTGCTATTCTTATATCCCGTTTCCCGCAGCTAGATTTACATAAACGTCCATACAACCTTACGCATTAAAATGAATAATTTGGTTTTCATTAAAACATCTGAGAGTAGTACGTCACCTATCGGTCTTCTGGTAGCTGCCATGATTGAATTCAAGTCTGCAGTTTCGTACTTCTTCCTGACCCTATCGAAA
>JAAYDK010000202.1 GCA_012729295.1 Spirochaetales bacterium
AAATAACCATCACCGTTGAATTATTTATCAGATTTTTGCCACAGACAGGCACAAATTCCATCTATTGTGTATAAATAATTTGTTGAATTTGATATTTTACTAAGTCATGAAGCGAACTATGAAATGACCTAGGTAACATCGGTAATTTTTATGCCTATTTCCGAAACCGATTGACACATCATGTCGATGTAATTAGGTTATTTCACCACACCGTGATTCATAATGGAGGAGTACCATGAAATATGCCGGCCAGTTCCCCCCAGATTACCGACCGTTGCTCGATCAATGGCTGACAGAAAAGGCCATCAAGTTTATTAAAGACACTTTTGAACGCGAATTGTCCGGTGAATTATATCTTTCTCGAGTGACAAGCCCGCTATTCGTCCCCAAAGGCTCGGGGATCAACGACGATTTGAACGGTATCGAACGCCCGTGCTCTTTTCCCGTACTAAATCTGAATAACGAAGTAATGGAAATCGTTCAGTCATTGGCCAAATGGAAGAGAATGGCCTTAGCCGATTACGGATTCACTGCCAATACGGGTCTGTACACTGACATGAATGCGATAAGACCCGATGACGATATCGATGAGATTCATTCGATTTATGTCGATCAGTGGGATTGGGAATTGGTCATGCCAAACCAATCAAGGACCGTCGATTACTTAAAATTTGTCGTTAAACGCCTGTATCGGGTAATCAAAAGAACAGAATTTCTCGTGAGCGAGATGTTTCCAGCCTGTCAGGTCCAGTTACCTGAATCGATTACATTCGTTCATGCTGAAGAAGCACTTGAACGGTATCCACAGCTTGCTCCAGCCGAGCGTGAACGAGAACTTGCCCGCGAGTATGGGGCAATCTTCCTCATTGGTGTCGGCTATCCCCTTCGCGATCACGTAGTTCATGGCGGACGTGCTCCGGATTATGACGACTGGTCTACTGAAACAATCAACGGATATCACGGGTTGAACGGCGATATCGTGGTCTGGGATCACGTACGCCAGGATTCACTAGAACTTTCTTCGATGGGAATAAGAGTCGACCAGGAAACCTTGTTACGTCAGCTTGAAATGCGCAACGCGGTTGAACGCAAGGACCTTTACTGGCACAAGCGATTACTGAACGGTGAATTCCCGCAGACGATTGGAGGCGGTATCGGCCAATCCAGAATCTGCATGTTTTTGCTCAAAAAAGCCCATATCGGGGAAGTTCAGGCTTCAATCTGGCCACAAGAATTTCACCAAGAAGCAGCCGAACATCAGGTACGACTGCTATAACACCAAAGCAGCAACGATAAACGCTACGGCAGACAACGCAACCGCCACCGGCCCATAGGGCAGCTGGCTATTTGCATGTTCGAAGTTTTCACATCCGCTGGCTGCGGAAGACAATATGGTCGCATCGCTATAAAAGCAGATATGGCTGCCGAAGACTCCTGCTGCCAGTACAGCTGAAACGGATAGCACAAGATTTGCCCCAACTGCCTGGGCTAGCGGGACTACGATCGGAAGGGCAATTATATACATACCCCAGTTTGTTCCCATGATAAATTCAGTAGCACACAAGACGAGAAAGACAATAGCCGGAAGCCAGAACGGACTCATCAGGGGCGTGACAGCTTCAATGATATTTTTTGTAAAATTGATTTTATCTGCTCCGTACGAGAACAAAAAAGCCAGGACCATGAGCAGCAGCGGCATTACCATACTTTTCAAGCCTTCCACCACATAGTCTGCAAACTCTTCTGCCGTCATGATCTTCTGTCCTATATACAGCACAAACATACCCCCGAGGGTTACCAACACACCAAGTTGCATATCCAAATCTGTGATTACCGTCACTGTAATGAGCAGTACGATCGGGATGATGAAATTTGCGATACGGGGTTTTGCTCCGCTAGAAGGCTTCGAATCTGCAAGAATATCAATCTTCTCTGACTGCGGCGGGGCTACCGGACCGCCCTGCAACGTACGATGCTCTGCTCGTTTGAGTGCTCTGAACTGCGGAAATATTCCTAAAATGACCAGCAGCGGAAGCAACAGGGCAAACCATGAGTAGAAATTAAACGGTATCGTCTTAATAAAGAACGCCATACCTTCTTGATCGGGTGCAACTTGGTTGATTTCTAGCAGCTTGGCTACAAACACACCCCATGTCGAAATAGGAATGATCATACAAACCGGGGCTGCAGTGGAATCGACGATATAGGAGAGCATTTCCCGAGAGACCTTTTTATCATCCGTCGATTCGCGCATGCAGGCAGCAACCGTTAACGCACTCAGATAATCGTCTATGAATACAAAGACTCCCAGAAGCCACGTCCATATCAGCGTGCCCTTCCGGCTTTTTGCCCTACGGCTTACCCAGTTACCAAATGCCGCCGATGCCCCCGATTTTTCGATAAGTACGATAATGGAGCCCATCAGCCCGCATACGATAATAAGCCAGGCCATATCCTCGTTTACCATGACTTCGAGGAGAGCACTGCTGAGACCGTTTAAAAATCCTATCTTATCGGCCATTGCGAAACACAGAAGACTGGCCAACGTTAGCGCTTCGAGTATCCTGCGAGTATAGTAGATGTATCCGATGAGGAATAATGCGGGGACGACTGACAATAATCCAAAATCTTCAACGTTTTCCGGTAGAAGGTTGACAAACAGCACGGCCGCAAGAACCAGAGCAGCCAATGAAATGAAAAACGTCTTTGAACCAAATCTGTAGGTACGCTTATTAGGCTTTTCCGACATGATGGGTATTCCTTTATAGAGGGGGCGATAACTGACAACACCTTACCACGAGAACCGAACAATCATGCACCAAGAAGCACAGTACCCAAAGTTTACCGGTTTGTCTACTTTTGCAAACCGGATTTCATACCGTTTGCCTTTCGACAGGCATACAATTCTTACAGGTATTCGGGGATATAACCCCTGCTTTCGAATATTTTCCTTTCCTGAGTATTGAGTATCTTTTTGCACATTCTGATTGATTGGGGCGTTACCTCGACTAATTCGTCGTCTTTGATAAAACGGATGGCCTGTTCGAGCGACATGGGAACGATCGGAGTGAGCGTAACCGCCTCGTCCTTTCCCGAAGCCCGTAGATTCGTGAGTTTTTTCGTTCTGGTCGGATTACAGGCTAGGTCGACTTCCCGATTATGTTCACCGATGAGCATTCCTTCGTAGACCGGATCTCCGGGAACAACGAACAACCTGCCACGAGCTTCCAGTCCGAACAATCCGTATGCTACCGCATTGCCGGCACGATCTGAGATGAGTGAACCGGTGAACCGATCGGGGAAATCGCCTTTATAGAGCTCATAACCCTTCATCCACGCGTTCATGATACCCGTTCCCTTCGTATCGGTAAGAAACTCGTCGCGATATCCGATCAATCCTCTGGCGGGAATTTCAAACTGCATCGTTACGCGGTTGTCCTGGGTATAGGTGATATCGCGTAACGTTCCTTTTCTCTTCGAAAGCTTTTCCATAACTACGCCGTTGTAGATTTCGGGACAATCTACCCGCAGGTATTCTATCGGTTCTGTCTTATTGCCATGTTCGTCTTCTTTGAAAATAATCCTCGGTCGTCCAACACATAGCTCGAAGCCCTCTCTTCTCATCGATTCGACGATGATCGCCAGTTGGAATTCACCTCTGCCTTTTACGGTAAAACTGTCTTCTCCAGGATTTCTTTCTACCCTGATCGAAACATTCTGCAACGCTTCGCGCCGCAAGCGTTCCCAAATCTTCGTTGATTGGACGAATTTTCCTTCCTTACCTGAAAGAGGAGAAATATTTTTGCTAAAGCGCATGGCAACCGTCGGTTCCTCGACCATGATCCGTGGTAACGCGATCGGATTTTCTTTGGTACAGATAGTGTCCCCAATCGAAACCTGATCGATACCCGACAGAACTACGATATCACCGGGTTCTACCGACTGAACTTCTTTGAATGTCGGACCGTCGTAACTTTGTAAGCGAGTGACGCGCAGCGGCACCTGCGAATTGTCGGCTTTGATACATACGAGCGAATCATGTATTCCAGACCTTCCGTTTACTACTTTTCCGATTGCCAGACGCCCGAGAAATTCGTTGTACGAAAGATCGCACACAAGCATCTGAAACGGAAGTTCGTCGTCGTAGACGGGACTCGGGACTGTTGAGAGTATGAGATCGAGTAAGAGCTGCATATCGTGTTCGAGAGCGTCGGGTTTAAGACCGCAGCGGCCATCCCTGCCGATACAGTACAGTACAGGCACTTCAAGCATATGCTCGTCGGGATTTAGTTCTAGCAGCAAGTCGTATACTTCGTCGAGAACTTCTTTTGGTCTGGCATCCTGGCGGTCAACCTTATTGATGACCACAATTACCGCCAGGTTTGCCGCCAATGCCTTTTGTAGTACAAAACGTGTTTGAGGAAGCGGACCTTCGGCTGCATCGACTAACAGCACGACTCCGTTCGCCATCGATAATCCGCGCTCGACCTCTCCGCCAAAATCCGAGTGTCCGGGAGTATCGATGATGTTTATCTTAGTCTGGCGCCATCGGACGGCACAATTCTTTGCGCTTATGGTGATGCCACGCTCACGCTCCAGAGCACCGCTATCCATAATTCTTTCCTGTGCAAAGCCATGGCCGTGCAATCCGCTTTGTGTAAACAGTGCATCCACCAAAGTAGTCTTCCCATGATCGACATGGGCAATAATCGCAATATTGCGGAGATTTTTATTACATTTCATCATATCGGAGTCACTATATCACAACACAACACCTTACACTATAAGGATGCCCGGATTGTACTCAATTCGGATAAGTTACCACATCGGAACGGTAGGGAGGGTCGCACCCTTTTTTCATGCAGGTGAAGGAGGCTGCTTTCGCTGCGAACATAAGCGCTTCTTCGGCTGCGGCTTTATCCAGACGAAGAGGATCGGTAATACTGTTAAAATCGCAGTAATTCAATAATGCACCGCTTACCGTGTCCCCGGCACCAACTGTATCTACCACCCTGACCGCTAGAGCCGGTTGGCTTATCGTGAAACCCGTAGAGGCGTGCCATTCGATACCGCGGGAACCTTTGGTCAGCACGACATGGGCGGCTCCCGCATCCAGGAGTGTAGAAACAGCTCGTAGAACCGGCATATCGGGGAAGAGGAAGGACAGATCTTCGTCCGATAATTTAACGATCGAGGATAATGAGACTGCCTTCATAAGTCGCTTTTGATAAGAAGTCCGATCCTGGATCATTGTCAGCCGCACGTTCGGATCGAGAAACAAAAAGGGTACGTGTTTCATCTGTTGGAGTGCCGTAATGATCGCAGAGCCTGACTGCTCGAGCGTCAGAGCCACAGAACCAATATGAAGATACTCGACAGGGTGTTCATCAAGTATTTGTAAGATTTCTTCTGTGGTCAGTGAAACCACAGTCGTCCCTTCGATATAGAATGCGTAGGAAGCAGATCCATGATCATCCAGTTGTGCAAAACCGATCATGGTCTGTTGCGGACAAGAACGAAAGGAATCGGGAATCTGAATCGAATTAGATGCAAGATGATTCCTAAGTAAGGCCCCGAACATATCAGAAGAAAGCTTGCCGATGTACAGGACATCGCTCCCGAGGCGTGCTGAGGCAATCGAGGCGTTTAGCGCGCATCCGCCGGGATATGGATAAAAACAAGCTGAGTGTGATGAATCCTTCGTGCCGATGAAATCGATAAGTGCTTCTCCAAGAATTCCTATCATGCGTTTCATGCCTTTCTATAAATATTGTTTTTTTTGTTGATTAGACAGTCCTGCGAACAACTCGATAAACGGTTTAACCGGACTGGAGTTTATTTTTGGAATCAAAACTTCCTCGATTTGAAAAAACCCGACATCAGCGGACATTTCGACAGAAATCCTGATTGGTTTTTCCTTCCCTGCCGATATTTCTACGTTTTCGATTGAATTGGCAGAGTATTTGTGAATATCTCCCATCTTTGGTTCGGTTGCTAAGGCAATCGGGATACGCGCCCTGCCCTTTTCCATATCACATCCGTCGGCAACCAGAATCATCCCCGCTTCTATCGAATGGATTTTTCTGTTGGTCATATGGCCGACAATTCCTTCCAAGGCAACAGAACGGACGGCTACTCGCTTTTCGAGATCGTCCGGGTACGCCTTGCCTAAAATTCTTTCGATTATCGGCAATGCCAGCATTGCGCTGAACAATTCATGGTCCTGACGACCGATAGCCATACCGAGGTCGTGTAAAAATGATGCAAGGATGACTGCACTCATGCTTTCCCCGAACGTTCCGGTGTGGTCGGTTTCCAGACTGGTTTTAATGCCGCTGTCTCGCAGCAGATGCATCATCAGTACTGAGTTTCTTGCAACCTGCCGCATGTGAACAGGCCCGTGGTCGTTAAAACCGAGCCGGATAATCGATACACTGTTTGCATAATCTTGCATCGCCTGTATTTCTTCATCGTTTATCAGACTTTCTGCAACTATTCGTGCCGGAGAGTTTGGTTCAAGCAGTGCGAGCAACTTCCGTTCGAGAGCAAGTTCCTTTGGAGATTTCATGTGCTACATCCTCCTTACCCTACGTATCATACTACTCATGTAACGGCTTTTCGGCAATGAAAAAGGCTGCCTTAAAGACAGCCTCTCATAACGGTCACATAGATTGGAAATCAGTTTGCACTACCTTCGCCCATGACTTTCGTGAGAAAGACGTTGAAGAAGTCGTCTTTGAGTTTGTCGGAGGCAAATATTGACTGAGCCAAATCCTGTTGAATCTGGTTTTGAGCCATATACGGATAGACGTAACGCAGATAGTCTTTGGTATTTTCATCAATGGGTTCTTCGCTCATCACTTTGGCGACAATAACGTTATTACCTGAAATCAAAGGTTCGATAACCGTTCCGACTGCTGCTGAATAGAGCTTTTTCATAGCTTCTTCACCGGTTGCGACTGAAGCAAGCGCTCCCTGATAATCCGTATAGGCAAAGCTGGATAAGTATGAGGATTCTCCGATATTCGCGGGAGTCGCACCCACTTCTACCACATTCACGTTAAATTGTTCTGCTACTGATGCAAAATCACCGTTCGCGGCTGCCTGATAGAACTCACTGGCCTTTTCCTGGAGATAGCTGCTTACTATTGCGGGATCTTTGCTTCCGATATACGTTTTTACATCAGCTAGCACATCAACATCGGTAAAATCTGCTAGAGCGGGACTCTTTTCAACCTTGTACAAAGTAAATCCTGACGGAGACGCAAATACCTGAGAAACCGAACCTTCCTTTGTAGAGAACAACACGTTTACCTGATCCGGTTCGTTAAAGTTCTGTTGAAGCTCGTAAAGATACCATACTCCGGCCCTTCCTCCTTCGCTTGCAAACGTATCGATGCTATTTGCAACTGCCGCATCGGCGAAGGTTTTGCTTCCGGCTTGCAGTTCTTCGGCAAGCGTCTTCAGAGCAGCTTCATCCTGCATCGTAATGATGGAGATGTCGATTTGGGTAAAGAGCGCCGGGTTTGCCTGGGCATAGGCTGCAGTCAAATCGTCGGGATAGGATTCGGCAGTGAATGCGACATAATTGAAAGACCGCCCGTTATCATTCATCGCCAGGACATAATCGATTTCGGCATCGCTAGTTAAAACCGACATCACATCACCGAGTACCATTTGTGCAGGCAGATTATCCTGAATAGACGTTTTAACCTGAGTCTGATATTCGACTGTCGCATTCTTATATGTTTCAGGATCAAACACACCGTCTTTACTAAAGGCTCCACTATTCTTGATCGCCTCGTTGAGTGAATTTTCCGCAACTACGATACCGGCTTTGTCGGCAAGTTTGGAAAGAGCCGTATGGAATACCGTGTTCTGATAAGCTCCGTACCAAATCTGGTATGCTCCGCTGATACTTGTATCTTTTATCTGGCTGGCCTGATTCTGATATTGACGGTGGAAGTAATTTCCGAATTTGAATTCAATCGGGGTCCCGTCGTATTCACCGAACACAAGCGAATCCCCTCCTGATCTGTTCACTCCGAACATAGAGACTCCCATTCCGAATACAAGCACCACTACCAGAACAACAAGGATAACATAGGTAAAAACCTGTGCTGGAGTGACCTTAAGTTTCTTTTTCGGTGAACCCTGGTCTTTTTTTGAAGCTGCATCAGCCTCGGCCATTTGTTTGCGCTTTACTTTTACCGGTTTGAATTCAACGATTTGCTCGCGATCGGCTTCGGCATTATTGGTTTCCTTAGAAGACATGTTCAACCTCTTTCATGAGTAAATGATGTGCGGCGTATCGCACAAAACGTATCCTCAGAAAAATAACATTAACAAATACCAATGTCAATGAACATTGACACGATACGATGCTTTGGTTATAGTGTGGTTCGACTTTAGTCAATAATCGGGTAGTAGCGCAGGGGCTAGCGCACTTGGTTCGGGACCAAGGGGTCGGAGGTTCAAATCCTCTCTGCCCGAATGTATGCTTCACGCATCTGGTGTATATAAAATGGCAAATCTAGAATTGACGGACCTTGCACGTAATGTGCAAGGTTTTGTCTTTTTCATCTCTCATCATGGTAAAGATTCAATATATCAACTAATCATACAATTTACATGACATATTTTGATGAATTTCTATGCAATTGGTAGTACACTATCTGCAAGGGACTTCGTAGGAGGTGTGCCATGGTGAAAAAGAAGATTACAATTACGATTCTCATGTTATGTCTAGTTTTTTCTTCGTTACACGCGATAGAAAATGAACCGAGCGTGTTTGAATTGTCGGTTGTGAACGGCTACAAGCTCGACCACCTGGTAGATGCCGATTTCAACGCCTATACGCCATCTTTACGAGTACAGTTCAATATCGTCGAATGGTTCGGGATGGGAATGGGAGTAATGTATCAATACCCATACGATACGATTACGAAGCATACCTTTACCCTTGCCACAGATATTGTGTTCAAACTTCCGATCGGAATATTCGAACCGTATGTTGCCTTCGGTCCCAACTATCTGTTCACGCTAGACAACAGCAACGTATTTTCGTTTATCAATACCGTAGGGTACGACTTCAGACTCGGTTTCGACTTCGATATCACCTCATGGTTCACCCTGGGTATCGAAGGGAAGCTGCTGGCTTCCGACCTGGTAGGTCTTTTTTCAAATCTCGCAGGACTTAACACCACCTGGCTGCTAGAAAATACCTTTGTAGCACTCGTACTGAAGACAAAACTTTAAGGTTGCTGGAGCTTGTGTACGCTGCGGCGAGTTCCCTTCAGATACCGAATCGCATCGACTGCCGCTGCAGCTGCGCTGGTGGTAGTCGTATAGGGAATATTCAGCCGCATCGCCATCGTTCTGATATCGTCGTCGCTCTGTTTGGCATACATGCCCATCGGCGTGTTGATGATGAGTGAAAAGCGTCGTGAGCGCATATGGTCGACGATGTTCGGGTGTCCTTCGTGTACTTTCAATACCGTTTCGCACAGAAGGCCGGCTTCGAACAAATCTCTAGCTGTGCCGCGCGTGGCGGCTAGCTCGAATCCCATTTCGCTTAACGCCTTTGCAATGGGGATAATCGTTTGCCGATCGCGCTTGTTTACCGAGATGCAGACTCTTCCGCCCTGGGGCAATTCGTTACCCGCGCTTATTTGTGATTTGGCGAAAGCCTCGCCGAAACTCTCTCCGATACCGACCACCTCGCCTGTCGAACGCATCTCGGGTCCGAGTTGCACATCGATATTGGCAAACCGGTCGAAAGAAAATACTGCTTCCTTAATTGCCCAGCCGGTCGTACAGTACCCCTCTGCAATAGATTGGCCTTGAGCAACTATGTGTTGATCAACCAGAGTCTGGCCGAGCCATACCCGTACTGCTATATCTACCAGATCGCGATTACTGGTTTTTGAAATAAACGGTACCGTGCGAGATGCGCGTGGATTCGCCTCGATGACATATAATTGATTGTCCTTTACGGCAAACTGAATATTGATGAAGCCTTTCACCGATAAGGCACGAGCCAGAGCAAGGGCAGCCTGACGCATCTGTTCGAGTATTTCGGGATTCGACTTGTACGGAGGAAATACCGCCGCCGAATCTCCGGAGTGGATGCCTGCCGCCTCGATATGCTGTAAAATGCCACCTATATAGATGGCAGATCCGTCAGAGACGGCATCCAAATCGTATTCGAAAGCATCTTCGAGAAAGTGATCGATCAGTAGCGGCGAGTCCTTCGACACTACGATTCCTTCGCTCACGATGGCCGCCAATTCCGATTCGTTGTAGGCAATCGCCATTTTTCTTCCGCCAAGTACGTGGCTGGGTCGTATCAGCACCGGATAACCGACAAAATCTGCTCCGCTAAAAACATCGTCCAACGACAATGCACTATAGTTCTTACTTTGCTGCAAACCTAACCGCGAGAGCAACTGTGAAAAGCTTGTGCGGTCATCTGCGATACTAATTGATTCGGCACTTGTTCCGACGATATCTGCTTGTATTGATGTAAGTGCCCCTACCATATTCAATGGTGTCTGACCACCGAGCTGAAGTACGACCTTACGGGTCTGCTCACATTCGAGAATTCGAATTACGTGTTCTTCGGTCAATGGTTCGATATAGAGGCGGTCTGAAATATTATAATCGGTGGAGACCGTCTCGGGATTGGAATTGATCATGATAGTCTTCATTCCATGTGCCCGCAAGGCCATCGAAGCCATCGTGCAGCATGTATCGAATTCCAATCCCTGTCCGATTCGGTTTGGACCGCTGGCGACGATGACAAACGAATCGGGACCTAACGGTTCAAGCTCATCTTGCTCACCGTAGGTCTGGTAGCAATACGGGGTCTTTGCAACGAATTCTCCGGCACAGGTGTCCACTACGTGGCGTACCGCTACGATACCCGATGCAGAGCGTAAATCGGCTACGCGTTGTGCCGTCAGACCGGTCAAACGTGCAATACGCGTATCGCTCAGTGCCATTCGTTTGGCTTGATTCAGCAGTGAAAGCGAACAACCTTCGTTTATCAGTTGTTTCTCGAGCTGCACCTGGCGCAGCATCTGGCAAAGAAACCAGCGATCATACCCCGTAGCTTGTGTAATCGAAGGGATTGCCTTCGGCCCTTGCTCATACAGCACCGAGTATGCTGCGAAAAGCCGAAGCGGATGGGCGTGCGTAAGAATCGTTTCGATATCCTTTGCAGCATAACCTTCGATTTCTTCAAGTCTTACCAGTCCCTCGATATTTCTTTCGGTTGAACGGATTGCTTTGTTCAAGGCTTCGCAAAAGGTTCTTCCGAGAGCCAATGCCTCCCCAATGCTTTTCATCTGGGTACCGAGCGCGTCGATACCCAAAGGGAACTTTTCCAATTCAAAACGCGGCACCTTGATCGCAACATAATCCAATGCGGGCTCGAAGCAAGAGGCCGTTGCTCCGGTAATTTCGTTCAGTACTTCGTCAAGGGTCATGCCGACCGCGAGTTTTGCCGAACATCTTGCAATAGGAAACCCGGTAGCCTTGCTTGCCAGCGCGGAAGATCGCGAGACTCGGGGATTCATTTCTACGACAATCATCCTGTCGCCGTCCGGTTCTAATGCAAATTGGACGTTCGATCCGCCGCAATCGACGCCAACGGCCCGCAGGATATCGATAGCAGCCGTACGCATTCTCTGATATTGATCGTCGGACAAGGTCTGAATCGGGGCCACGGTGATGCTGTCGCCGGTGTGAATGCCCATCGGATCGACATTTTCTATCGAACAGACGACGATCGCATTGTCATGTTTGTCGCGCATGACTTCAAGCTCGAGTTCTTTCCAACCGATCAGCGATTGCTCAACCAGTACTTCATGAACAGGACTTGCTTGTAAGGCATGGGAAACTGATTCGACGAACAACTCATCATCGCGAACGATTGAACCCCCGACTCCGCCCAAAGTAAACGAAGGTCTGAGAATCAGGGGCAGCCCGACGAGATTCTTAAACAATAACGCTTCCCCAACCGATTTTACTGTTACCGAACGAGCTGATTCCAGTCCGAGCGAAGCTACTACTTCTTTAAAGCGCCGTCGGTCTTCGGCGAGTTCGATCGATGAAATTCCCGCCCCGATAATCTGAACACCATAGGCAGTCAGGATTCCTTTGCGGTGTAGTTCCATAGTCAGGTTCAACGCAGTCTGCCCGCCCATCGTTGTCAGCAACGCATCGGGACGCTCGATTTTGATTACTTGTTCGACAAATTCGCAACTTACCGGTTCGAGATAGGTGGCGTCAGCCAAGTGGATTCCGGTCATAACCGTAGCGGGATTCGGATTGATCAAAATTACCCGAAACCCCTCTTCTTTGAGCGCCTGTACCGCCTGAGTGCCGGAATAATCGAATTCGCAGGCCTGCCCGACTACAATTGGCCCGCTGCCGATGATCAGTATCGATCGTATGTCTTTTCTTACCGGCATGATGACAATCCTCCAATCGATTTTCCTTCTGCAATATTTATGAAGGCATCGAATACGAACTGGCTGTCGCGAGGTCCCGGCGAAGCTTCGGGATG
>JAAYDK010000203.1 GCA_012729295.1 Spirochaetales bacterium
AACACATGCCCCCGACTGACGGTGGTTGGGTGTTTTATGACAAGGGAGCAGTTATCGACGGCTGGAGATACCTTGCTTCATCGCTTGTGGAAGCTGAAAAACCACTTGCATGGGGACCGACCGGAACGGATGACCAATTCTATATGTTTGAATATCCCTATACGCAACTTGGCTATGGAAAAGAAGCGACCGATGCAATCGTCTCGCATCCAAACTGGAACAGTAACGATTATGCCCCAACCTATTGCGCCAATCTTGCTTCTGGCGGACATGACGATTGGTTCCTTCCAAACATAGCTGAAATGAAGTTGATGCATTCGGTATTGCATGTCAACGGTTTGGGGAATTTTTGCGAGGACGACCATAGTGCTCATAACCTCTACTGGAGTTCTCTGGGAGCCAAGCTCTCTACCGAAAGTTATGGCAATTCACTGTATTTCAGATTTTCAGACGGCTGGATAAGTTCTCCCAGTACTACTCAAGCATCGGTTATGATGGTCAGGCCGATTCGTAGGTATTAATGAGTATATTCGTATTAAGCCTTAGAAAGACCATGAAATACCAAGAGTCGGAGCCATGACAATAAGCTCGATAAACACGAATGATGCCGTCGATGGCCAGTCGTCATCGGCTATGATTTCGTAATTATGTTTGAACGCAAGCGGGACAAGCACATCGAAGTTCAGCTCAAAGCGCTTTTCGGGGAATTTCCATGCATATTGCACAGCTGGGCCTAATCCAAGCATATATTGGTATTCATAGAGATCGAAATATCCGATTAATCCCACACCTGCGTACAACGCATGACGTTCCCATGGTGTGAATTTTGCCGATACGATGGCTTTCCCTATAATCGGATTCTTGTGGATGTCATGAAATCCGTCTTCGGTGAATAATGCGGTCACATAATCCAGTGCAAATAGGTGTCCTACCAGTTCGCTGCGAAACCATTCTTTTTCAAACCCTACGGAAAGTCCTGCAGTTCCAAGCAGACCAAACTCTGTGCCAAGCGAAAATTGTGCAAACGATGTAAACGGTATGGTAATGAGAATTAGAATTATCATGCCGAATCTTCGTTTCATAGTTTCGTCACCATTGTTTTATTGTTTCTCACATCATCTTATTGATGATCTCAATAAACGGTTTGTAAACTATACGATTCGCAATCATGAATTGCAATCAGATTACGTGTTCTTGGCCTTGCAAATAACGTCGATTACAATCGGCACTGTCTTATCAATTCAGTTTTTAAAAAAAATTGTCAAAAATCGCGTTTTTTTTATCAATCCAAATGTATTGCTATTGTAATGCAGACATAAATTATTTTACTATCACCGACAAAAGTCGTGAAGGTCGGTACTTTTCGACAGAAAGCAACTCTGAACAAATCGAAGGAGGCTCCGCATGTGTGGATTCGTAGGGATGTTCGACATAAAAGAAGATGCGGTAACGTATCGGATGCAGGTACTGAATATGTCGCGCAAGATACGTCACCGGGGGCCGGACTGGTCGGGAATCTATACCGGTGCTACGGCCATCATTAGTCACGAGCGACTTGCAATCGTAGACCCGTTGAGCGGAAAACAACCGTTGTATAGCAAAGACGGCAAGTTGGTCCTTGCAGTAAACGGAGAAATCTACAACCACCGAAAGCTGCGTGCCTTGTACGACGGCAATCACGGTCGGCCTGCATACGAATTTTTAACAAACAGCGATTGCGAAATTATCCTGGCCTTGTACCGCGACAAAGGCAGTCAGTTGTTTGAAGAGCTTAACGGCATCTTCGCGTTTGTCCTTTATGATGTCGAGCGGGATACATACCTTGTAGGTCGCGATCATATCGGTATTGTTCCTTTGTACCAGGGATGGGATACGGAAGGTCATTATTATGTCGCCAGCGAACTGAAGGCTCTTGAAAACGTATGCGCCACCGTCGAAGAATTCTTGCCGGGACAGTATTGGTCTAGCGAGGATGAACAGCCCATTCGATGGTACCATCGTCAGTGGGAGAATTATCAAGCTGTCAAGGACTGTGCCCAAGACGAATCAGAAGCAATATCTGCTGTCGGAGCATCACTGGAGAAGGCCGTCAAGCGTCAGCTGATGACCGATGTCCCCTACGGAGTACTGCTTTCAGGAGGTCTGGACAGTTCGATTATCGCTGCGATTACCGCCCGTTATGCTGAAAAGCGTATCGAGACAAACGATACCGAAACGGCATGGTGGCCGCGGCTGCATTCCTTCGCCATCGGCTTGGAGGGCTCGTTTGATTTAGCAGCAGCACACATAGCTGCTAAAGCAATCGGTACGGTCCATCATGAAGTCCATTTCTCGATTCAAGAAGGATTGGATGCAATCAGCGACGTTATCTATCATTTGGAAACTTTCGACATCACGACTGTCAGAGCTGCTACTCCGATGTATCTGCTAGCGAGGTTCATCAAATCGATGGGAATCAAGATGGTGCTCAGCGGTGAAGGAAGCGATGAAATATTCGGAGGCTACCTCTATTTTCACAAGGCTCCGAACGCGCAGGAATTTCATGAAGAAACCGTTCGTAAACTAAGCAAACTGCATCTCTACGATTGTCTGAGAGCAAACAAGGCATTGGCAGCCTGGGGTGTGGAAGGACGCGTTCCGTTTTTGGACAAAGAGTTTTTGGATGTGGCGATGAATATCAATCCGGTGCACAAGATGTCCGTCCGTACTGACGGAAGCAAAAGAATGGAGAAATGGATTCTCAGAAAGGCTTTCGAAGACTGTCTCCCGAAAGAGATCGTATGGAGACAGAAAGAACAGTTCAGCGACGGTGTGGGATATAGTTGGATAGACTCGCTGAAAAGGTATGCTGCCCAGCAAGTATCGGACAAGCAATTTGCTGCAGCGTCAAGACGATTTGCCGTCAGTCCTCCCTCTACGAAGGAAGAATACTTGTACCGATCAATATTTGCCGATCATTTTTCTAGCGAGAGTGCAGCACGCTGCGTTCCGCATGAAGCATCGGTAGCATGTTCGACGGCAAAAGCGCTCGAGTGGGACGCTGCCTTTAAAAGTATGAACGAACCAAGCGGGAGAGCCGTGTTCGGCGTACACGAACAGGCGTATGAGGACTCTCGTCTTTAGTCGATATTCTGTGTTTCGAGCATATTGATGAAGGTATGGGCTATGAGTGGATCGAATTGAGTTCCGGATCCTTTTGAAATTACCTCGATTGCCGCGCGTTTGCGCTCTTGCAGAGATTGCGTTGTGCGATGCAAGACCCGATCATATGTTTCCACGATAGCTAATATTCTTGATAGATAGGGAATCTGCTCGTATTTCAGACCTCTGGGGTACCCGCCTCCATCCCAATGTTCGTGATGACTGTATACGTATTCTGCTAAATCGAGCGTATCGTCGAAGAGATTCAGAATACGGTAGCCTGCTACCGGATGCTGACGCATCAGCTCGTTTTCTTCTTCGGTCAGCACATCTTTCGTCAATAGGGAGGGATCGAGCGTAACTTTACCGATATCGTGCAGATATGCCGCTCGCTGGAGTGTGTTGATTTCCGTTTCGCTTACATCGAGCGCCTTTCCTAATGTGCCGGAAATTTCACGAACGAATTCGGCATGCTGTTTTTCTCTCGTGCTTGCAGCATGCAACGTTTTTTGAAGCGTATCGATAATATCGGCATTCACCGTCTCCCTAGTTCTTGCCTTGTCTCTGTACATGGAATTTTCGGCCTCGGAGATACTATCGGATAACGATTGGCCGATATGTCGTTTTGTTGCAGTTCCGAGCGAAATGCTGCACTTGATCGCCTTTACCCGGATTGTTGAAAAATTTCTTCTGATTCTCTCGATAACTACTATAGCTTCATCATTGTCTGTACTGGGTAAGACGATGACAAACTCATCTCCGCCGAATCGTGCAATCATGTCGTTCCTGCGGCACGAGCGTGTTAGTATTTCCGCCGATGTTCTTATTAATTCGTCACCTGCGGCGTGACCGAAAATATCGTTTGTCATCTTCAGCCCGTTGATATCTCCGAATATGATCGATAGCGGCAGATGCTCGGGGATATCCATTTTCTTAACATACTCTTCGAAGCTGATTCTGTTATGGAGTCCGGTTAAAGAATCGTGAAAACGCAGATAGCTTATTTGCTCTTCCCTTTGTTTTCTCTCGGTGATATCGGTGAAGGTAATCACACCGCCTACAACCTCACCGTCGTGTATTTGAGGAAATGCATGATATGCTACGGCAAACGAAGTCCCGTCTGCTTTCCAGAAGACCTCGTCTTCAGCCTCATACCCGTGTCTGTCTCGTATCGACTTAAAAATCTTGCAATCTTCTATCGGAAATTGTGTTCCGTCTGCATAACTGTGATGAAGTTGCGCGTGCATATTCTTTCCGAGCAATTCTTTTTGATCGGAATACCCGAGCAGCTTCAGCGTACTTGCATTACAAAACGTACAATTTCCATGAATATCGATACCGTACACCCCTTCTGCGGTCGAATCGAGTATCAGCTGCAGACGATTCCTTCCCGCTTGCAGGTCAATATTTGCCGCATGCAGTTCCCGGGTCCGTTGCTCGACATTTTCCTCAAGATTTTCGACCATCATCTTCAGGGTGTCGGCAACATTGTTTAAACTTTTAGAGATGCTCCCGATTTCGTCGTTTCTCACGATCTGTACTCTAGATGACAGATTCCCCGAAGCTAACGAAGCAGAGACCTGCAGCAAATTTTTGACCGGAGAAAATAGTCTGGCGGTGAGTATGTGATATACGGCAATCAGTACCATTACGGCACCGAAAATCGGTAAAATGGTAAGACCTATACTCTGTTTCACTTGGTCCAAAAGAAAATCGCCCGAGATTGACAAGATTACAACCCAGTCGACTCCTATCAACTGAAACTGACGGATCTGTACATATTTTCCATCACTGCCTTTTTTAGAAGAAAATTGTTTCTGATTGTCGGCAATATATGTCTCAAAAGCCTCACTTACCATTGAACCGGCGATATTCTTGATGTGTATTCGTTGAAAAGAGCCATCTGAATCAGTGGTAAAATTTCTGACACCCATCGAATTGGCAATAACGTATCCCGTATCTTTTTCTACTATCAGTGCTGTTCCATCATATTCGCCGACAGCATCGGCAAGAAAGGATCCGATATCCGAAAGCAGCATGTGCGTTCCCAACACTCCCAGAAGTCTCCCTTCTTGGTCATACACCGCTCGTGAAACCGAAACAGTCAGATCATCGATAACGAAATGTTTGTACACCGGAGAATACGCTAGGCTCTGTGCCTGTTCGGCCGCCTGATACCACGCACGATTTCGTGGATCGAATGGGCCAAGTTTTGCTACGATTTCTCCTGCGGTCAGATCTTCGTTAACCGAGTAATACCATGAGTTTCCTCCGGTGGTACTATCATTACGCATGATTTCGATGATACCCTCTTCGTTACGGCGTGCTCCATAATATTCTCCGGTTGCAGACCCATAACTGTAGCTATAGATCTTCTCGTCAAACGCAGCTAGCGACCCAACAAAGTAGCGTTCTCTTTGTGCTTGGTCCGACAGGTCGACGACGTGACTTTCGATGAGCCGATAATTGGCTTCGTTGATAAAAGCGGGTTCCTTCATGAACGAATCGATGTGTCCGTACAGATGATCTCCGATCGTATCGGCGATGCGTTCGACCGTCTGTTCGGCTGAACGGAACCATCCTGAAAAGATGATGTATGCGATGATTGAGGCCGCTATTGTCATGACAAGTACGAACACCAGAATAATGGTATTCTTTATCGACATATGTGTGCGTGTATTTCTCATGAATTCATAACTGCCATGCTAATTTGCATTCCTTTTATAGGTATTGGCAAACTCGATTGCAGCATCCTCGTCCAGAGGCTTGCTGACCAGGTATCCCTGGAGCTTATCGCAACCATGCTTTTCAAGATAATCACGTTGACGTTCGTGTTCAAGTCCTTCTGCGATTACACAATGGCCTAATTTATGTGACATTGAAACTATATCGGAAGTAATTGTTGTTTCTTCATTCATTGTCAGCAACTTGTCGATAAACATCTTGTCGATTTTCAGGCAGTTGACGTTGAGTTCTCGTTCGCGTGCTAACGAAGAATATCCGGTACCGAAATCGTCGATGGCAATTTGTATCCCTGACGATTTAAGCAATCCTAGAATCCGGTTTATTTCTTGGAAATTCGAAGAAAAAACTGTTTCGGTTATTTCGATTCCGATTGATTGAAACGGTATTCCAACTTCTTCTACCGCTCTGAAAATTGAATCGATAAAATTCTTTTGCAGCAATTGGATAATTGAAATATTGTAACTACTCAGGTCTCCCAAGCAGATTCTAGCCCAGAAAAGCTAGGGAGAATGAGTTGTTGAACAGCTGAGCCAAGGCTTTGAACGC
>JAAYDK010000204.1 GCA_012729295.1 Spirochaetales bacterium
TAGCTGGTTAGATAATATGGGTACAACGATACCAGCACCTTATCCATGGTTGCCGGATCTCCGAATTTTACCACGTTGTCTATAAATGCCTTTTTTAATTCGGAATCATCGATAGAAGCAAAGGTAGAACTGACCGTTTCAAGACGGTCGTAAAGGTTCTTAAAATCAATTTCTTCTGGAACTGCGATAAAGGTAAAACGATTGGCCAACCATTGGACGAAGAGGAAGCTTGAGATGACTTGGTCGTCTACGGGTTCTTTCGTGCAGAAGTCGATAAAATATCCCGCCATCTCTACAAAATGTTCCGATTCCGGGTCGCCTGAAGCAAGAAAATCCCGTACAATCTTGACTTTCTGATAGAAACGTTTCTCATTCTTAAAAATTCCCGAAGTCTTTTCTTCGAACGAGATGGGTGTTTCCCTAAGGGTAAACGTATCGGGGTCGTTGGCAAGATATCCGAACATAGGGTTTTCCATCACGATCCGCTTTGCAGCAGCTGACCATGTATTCCATTCTGAAACGGTAAGGATGGAAGGAACTACCTCGGCTTTCATCTCTTTCAGCGATGCAGCGTTCTGACGGCTGATAATCATCGTTTTTAAACCCCACTCGACATCGCTGACGAATTTTTCTGCAAGCTTATCTTTCGGAAATACACTCTTAAGCACCCATATATGGTTCTTTGGCAACACTTGGAGAGAAGTGAATGCCATCTGCAGTGTCATGCTGTGGTTTCGTTTCGTAGCAAAATCAATGACGACGCTGGTATGGTTTAGCTCGCGTATACGTCCGATTCCCCAGCTTTTGTGGAATACAAACGAACCTTTGTCGAATGCGATGTTTTTTTCGAAATCATCTATTGCCGAATGAACATCGCGATATGCCTGCATCAGATTGGAAATTTCCAGACATGTCTCGAGCCTGCTGTGAGAAGCATATTTTTTACGGTAGCAGTCGACAAGCCGGTCGCGCGCGATCTGATTTTTATCGTCAAGGACTAGAATGGTCTTCAGCACTTGGATACTGGTATCCCAATCTTTCTGTTGATGAGTCTGTTCGTAGAGTTGATTCAGCAGCTGGATAGCCTTTTCCGCTTGTAACTTACCTGCAACTCGCTGCGCAACACCGATTAGATACCCAATTTCCTGAGGAATCTTTTCTAAAAAGAGTGTCCACACATCTTTGATCGCAGAATAATCGGCAACATGAATAAAACGCTGCATGGCCTTTTTGTAATAAAAGATAGCCATCTCCAGCGAACCCTTTTCCAAATAGCGTTGCGCGACCGATTGAGTTAATACTGTCTCGTCATAATCGACTTTGACCAGACGTTCGTATATTGCAAATTTCTCATCTTCTTTACCGAGCTTTTCATAACAATCCGCCAATACCCGCAGTACATACTTATCTTCAGTCTGCTTGAGGATCTTGAGTGCAAGGAATTCAACGATATTCCATTTTTTTGCATCAACGAACATATCGACCAGCGTACTGAGGTTGCTGTAGTCCAGCGAATGACGTTTTAATGAAATACTACCGGAGATGTAGAGCGCGATGATGCTGTTTTTATTGCGAAGAAGGTGTTCCTCACACAAATTCTTTACTTCGATTTGATCGTCGGTCGATACAATCGGCGCAATCGTTTCGTCTAATTCTTGGAAATTACCAATCGAGTAGTTCAGAATGGTCGTTCGAGTCCATTTTTCTTCTGTGAGTAAATTTTTAACTGTTTCTTCGTACATACACGACTCCCATCTATGATGCTTCGCATTATCTGGAGCAAATAGCAAGCGCCCGAGCTGATTGTCCACCACTGGGAAACAATCCACTCAGGTGCTCGTTTAATCGGAAAGAGAAGCCCAGACTGCATATTGATAATACCATACAAATTGTTTGAACGCAATGAGAGATACATTGTATGCTTTGCAAAACGCTGTTAATCTGGTAGAACATACCTATGAAAACAAAACCACGATGTATCGTAGCACCGTCACTCTTGTCTGCAAATTTTTCGAGGGTGGGTGAGGACGTCCTCGAAATTGGTAAAACAAGTGCTCAGTGGATTCATCTAGACGTTATGGACGGACATTTCGTCCCGAACATCACCTTCGGGCCAAAGTTCATTAGCGATATTCGTCCGCTTACACCACTGGTACTCGACACGCATCTAATGATCGAACACCCGGACCGGTATATAACACATTTTGCAAAAGCAGGTAGCGATATCATCACCGTCCACAGTGAAGCCGCAGTCCATCTTCACCGTGTGCTGCAGGCAATACACGATGAAGGAAAGCAGGCGGGAGTCTCAATCGTACCTTCTACACCGGTAGCTTCTCTTGAAGTCATTCTCAGTGATGTTGAATTGGTTCTGGTGATGAGCGTAGATCCCGGTTTCGGCGGGCAGAAATTTATCCCGAGCGCTTTGGAAAAAATCAGACAACTGGCCGAAATTCGCCAAACGAACCGACTTAATTATCGGATTGCCGTAGACGGCGGCGTAAATGAAACAACTTTCAGACAGATACTTGATGCCAAAGCGGATGTTTTAGTGGTAGGTAGTGCATTTTTTGGAGCAAAAGATAAGCAGAAGCTTGTGTCTCTGATGCAAGGCCAGGAGTAGTAGAGTGAAGACTGTCATCCAGCGAGTAGATAATGCATCTGTGATGGTCGATGGAGCTACTGTCGGAGCAATCGATGCGGGCTTGCTCGTTTATCTAGGTGTGGAACGTCGTGATACTGAACGCGACATCGATTATCTCGTGAAAAAGATACCACGACTACGACTGTTTCAAGACGAAGACGGAAAAATCAACCGTTCGGTGGTCGATGCTGGGCTTTCGATACTCGTTGTCAGTCAGTTTACGTTATGTGCAAATCTTAAAAAGGGTAATCGTCCGTCATTTGATCCTGCAGCCGAACCCGGGAAAGCCGAAGCATACTATGACAAATTCGTAGAACAGTTGCGTAACGAATCAGTTCCTGTTGCGACGGGTGTGTTCGGTGCGCACATGCATGTTTCGTATACCAACGACGGTCCGGTTACTATTTTGCTCGATTCGCCTGAGAATCAGGTTGAATCAAAACCATGAAAACCGTGTTATAATTAGTTTGATACGACAAGAAAGGAATCTGATATGGCAAAAACGAATGCAGCCGCTCCGGTTACCGTAATCCAGGATGCGAAGCACAAACAGGAAGCTCTAGAATCGGCTCGAGCCCAAATCGACAAACAATTCGGTAAAGGTGCGCTGATGAGACTCGGCGACGGTTCTACCGATCGTTCGATTTCATGCATCCCTTCAGGATCGATCGTGCTTGATGAAGCACTCGGGCTCGGAGGTTATCCGAGAGGCCGCGTAATCGAAATTTACGGACCCGAATCATCGGGAAAGACCACGCTGGCGCTTCATGCTATTGCCGAGGCGCAAAAAATGGGTGGTATCGCTGCCTTTATCGATGCTGAACATGCACTTGATCCGACATACGCAAAAAAAATCGGAGTCAATACAGATGAATTATGGATATCACAGCCCGACAACGGCGAACAGGCTCTGGAAATCGTCGAATCGTTAGTGCGTTCAGGAGCGGTAGACATAATTGTGGTCGATTCGGTTGCTGCCCTTACCCCTCAGGCTGAAATAGACGGCGACATGGGCGATTCCCATATGGGTTCCCAGGCCAGACTCATGAGTCAGGCGCTGAGAAAGCTTACCGGAATTTTGTCCAAGAGCAATACCACAATCATTTTCATCAACCAGATTCGCATGAAGATCGGTATCATGTTCGGTAATCCCGAAACGACTACCGGTGGAAATGCGCTTAAGTTTTATGCTTCGATTCGGATTGAGGTGAGGAAGATTGAAGCAATAAGCCGCAGTGCAGACGACATCATCGGTAGCAGGGTACGAATTAAAGTCGTGAAGAACAAGGTTGCTCCTCCGTTTAAGAAAGTCGAGCTTGACATGTTGTTCGGCGAAGGCCTTTCGTACTGCGGAAGCATTCTCGATGCTTCTCTAAAATACGAGCTGATCGAGAAAAGCGGATCCTGGTTTTCGTACAATGGTGAAAAAATCGGGCAGGGCAGAGATAACGCGATTAATTTTCTCAAGAGCAATGTTGATATCCAGCAGGAACTGGAGAAAAAACTGCGCACTCTGATGTTCCCTACCGACGAAGTTCAAAAGGCACCTGCGAAAGCATAACCTCCTCATAAGTTTTATCCGTATCTCTTTACGCATGCTTGGTGGACAAGTTATACTCGATGTATGACGCTCGATGAGAATCGCACTCGTTCAGAGACGGACCACCGTTCGCATCTGTCGTATACGCTAGACCAATTTGAAGGCCCGCTCGACTTATTGCTCTATCTAATTCAAAAAGCGCAGATTAATATCTACGATATTCCGATTGCACAGATAACCGATCAATTCATCGGGTATCTCAATCTGGCTGAAAAGCCGGATCTCGACGAGCTTGCTGATTTTTATCTCATGGCTGCACATTTGCTGCTCATCAAAAGCAGAATGCTCCTGCCGCGATCTTCCATCCTCGATGACGACGAAGAACTTGACGATCCGCGTTCGGAACTTGTCGAGCGTTTGCTCGAATATCAAAAGTATAAACGCTATTCGACGCTTCTTTCCGATTCGAACCGACAGGGCGAGTTGTTTATTCAACGGAAAAAAGCACAATTCATGCTGCCTTTCGATGATAGTGACTTGTGGAACGAAATATCGGTATGGGATTTGCTAAAAACATTCACCTCGCTATTGCGCTCGATAACCACCGAACAGGTCTTTAATGTCTACGAAGAAGTAACGACAAAACAAAAGATTACTTTAATGTACGAATTGTTTGAAAAACAAGACGAACTGTCGTTTTTCGATATCGTGGCCAATCCCGGATCACGTCTTGATGTGATATGTGCGTTTTTAGCTATCTTGGAAGCGGTCAAGTTCCACATGGTAGTAATCATACAGCATCAGTTATTCGGTGATATTCTTATAAGGAAACGCGAAGATTTCCAAATTGAGGATTACGACGAGTTGCTCGAACAGCAGGTCGAAGATGAATTGCAGGTACGCCAAGATCAGGTTGTTCAAAAACGCATAACGGCGATATCTGACGACCCTGATGGGGATGACGACGAGGTTATTGAGTTTGACGACGAGGAGGCCGACGAATAATGGGAAACGCTGTACTGCAAGAGCCGGTACCGATGTCGATACATGCCAGGTTGTTAGAATCGATTCTCTTTTTAGAAAATGACACTGTTACGCTCGAACGACTTCAGAAGATGACCGAGCTCGATGCTTCGATTATCGAAGAATCGCTACAAGAAATCGAGCATCACTATAATCAAGGCATGCATGGGATGCGCCTGGTAGTCGAGCACGAAAGCGTTCGGTTAGTTCCAAGTGAGGATCTGCACGACCATTTGCGGTTGGCATACGGTCGGAAGGTCGACCGAAGGTTGTCCAAGGCTGCGCTCGAGACGCTTTCAATCATCGCATATGCCCAACCGATTACAAGACGCGAAATAGAAAATATCAGGGGCGTATCCAGCGATACGATCATACGCTTGTTGAAAGAGCGCGAATATGTAAAAGTGGTCGGGTATAAAGAAGTTCCCGGAAAACCCGGGCTATACGGAACAACACGAAAATTTCTCTACGAATTTAATTTACCAAGCATTTCAGCTCTGCCGCAATTGTCGGAGCTGGACAAAGCCCGTTTTAACCGGGACGAGGAGACACCTGATGAAGATTGATTATCCGATCCGCCTGAATTCCTATTTAGCGAAAAGCGGGTTTGGTTCGAGACGTTTTTGCGATGACCTGATAGCATCCGGCCATGTAACCGTCAATATGAGGAAAATTACCGAGATGGGCTTCAAAGTAGACGAACAAGATGTCGTAATGGTCGATAAGGTATTGGCAGAACCCGCTGACCGCGTCTATTACATTGCTCTAAACAAACCGCGCGGTTATGTTTGTACGAACTATGATCCGAACGAACGGTTGTATGCTCGTGATCTCATTACAATTGCCGACAGCAACCTGCTGTTTCACGTCGGGCGTCTGGATAAGGATTCCTCCGGATTGATTTTGTATACGAACGACGGACAGGTTGCCCAACAGATTTCGCATCCGTCCATGCAAATCGAGAAAGAATATGCAATCATGACAAAAGAACCACTATTACGGTCGGATTTGGAAGAGGCCTTGCGTGGAGTATATATCGATAGTCCGAAACCGTATGTAATAAAGCGCTTTGAGATAAAGTCAAAAAGATGGGCCTCGATCATCCTGACAGAAGGACGCAACCGAGAGCTAAGGAAAATCTTCAGCTATTTCGGTTATACGATTGAACGTCTTGTCCGTATCAGAATCGGCCCGATCAAGATTGGAACCTTAGGCGAAGGCAAATATCGAATAGTTACCAAAGCCGAGATGCAAGCGTTATTGGAGGGTAAAAACGAATGAACCAGACGAATCAAGGTGTGGTAATTGCGATAGACGGACCTGCAGGAGTCGGCAAGAGCACCATTGCACATAAAGTTGCAGCTGCATTTGGATTCTATTTTCTGAATTCAGGGAATTTTTATCGTGCTATTACCTACAAGCATCTTCAGCTCGCTCGTAATCCGGAAGACCAGGTGCAAATCCTGCAAACCGCGAAAGAGATAAACCTTAGTGTCGTAGACGGATTCGTTCATGTAGACAACGTGAATGTCGAGTCGCTACTGCATAACGACGACATCGACCGTTATGTCGCAGCCCACTCGGCCATCGTAGGCGTTCGACATGTCGTCAACGAACATTTAAGGAGACTTGCGGCAAACGGATTACATGTAGTAGGAGAAGGACGGGACCTCACGACAGAAGTATTTCCGAACGCGGATTGTAAGATATTCCTCGACGCAAATGCAAAGGTGAGGGCGAATCGGCGGTATCTTCAACAAAGCAGTGCGATGACGCTCGAACAATTGGAGAAATCTATCGAAGAACGCGATCAAATCGACCGTACGAAACCGGTCGGGGCATTGCGTATAGCCGATGATGCGCAGTATATTGATTCGTCGTACTTGACCATAGATGAAGTTTATGAGAAAGTGTTACGAGTTATTTTCGCCCGAACTGGACTACGTCCGGGTGAATGTAAGGATCAGGAGAATAAAGTGGAAGAAGTAAAGGAAGTGTTGGAAACACAGGACAAGCCTCAGCAAAAGAGTGATATACAGACCATGCTGCAGGAAGAGTACTTGAAATCTCTTGATGGAATCGAGGACGGTCAGCTCGTTACCGGTACTGTTGTTCAGGTCAATAACGAGTATGTGTTTGTGGATGTAGGATACAAGTCAGAAGGGAGAATCCCGATAGACGAGTTTACTACGCTTCCTGCCGTCGGCGACGTCGTCAAGGTCATTATCGTAAACAAGGAAGGGAAGGGCGGACAAGTCGTCGTTTCCAAAAAGCGTGCCGACGTGAAAGAACGGACAGACACGCTGAAAGATGCGGCAGAAAATCGCTCACCGGTTCTCGGAACATTCCTCAAGGTGATCAAGGGCGGTTTCGAAGTAGATTTGGGAAGTGATTTTATCGGTTTCTGTCCTCTTTCGAAAGCAGATGTCGTACGAGTCGAAAATCCCGAAACCATGATCGGTATAACCGACTATTTCATTATCGACAAATTCCATAGCGGAAACAAACTGAAATCCGTTGTGTCCCGACGCGAATATCTTGAAAATAAGATCAAGGAAAATAAGGACAAATTCTTTGCGACCGTCCATATCGGCGATGTCGTAGAGGGGACTGTCAAGAGCTTCACCAGCTTCGGTGCATTTATTGATCTCGGCGGTTTCGACGGTTTGCTCCATATTAACGATATGAGTTGGGGACACGTTACCAAGCCCAAGGATTTTGTGAAAAAAGGACAGACGATTCAACTTAGACTGATTAATCTCGATCCTGTAACGCAAAAGATCAATCTGTCGCTCAAGCACATGCAGGAAGATCCGTGGATGACATTCGAAGAGCGGTTTCGAATCGGTGATGTCGTTAAGGCTCCGGTTACGAAAATTACCAGCTTCGGTGTTTTTATCGAGATTGAGAGCGGCATCGAAGGTCTGGCACATATTTCTGAACTGTCTTGGACCAAACGCATCAACAATCCTAAAGAATTGCTTTCGATCGGCGACGTTGTCGAGGCAAAAGTACTCGGATACGATCTTGATAAAAAGCGCGTTAGCCTTGGGCTGAAACAGCTTGAGCAGAACCCTTGGGATACCATTGAAGAACGGTATCCTCAAGGAAAAGTACTGGCCAAGCCGGTTGTGAAAGTGACCAACAGCGGAGCATTTATTAATCTGGAAGAAGGAATCGATGGATTCTTACATATCGATGATATCTCCTGGACTAAAAAAATCCGCAGCATGGCTGAATTTTGCAAGGAAGGCGATGTAATCGACGTGGTAGTGACCAGAGTGGATGCAGCAACCAGACATATCAGACTGGGCGTCAAACAGCTCGAAGGTAATCCCTGGCAGACCCTCAGACACGATTATCCGAAAGGAAGCGCTATCTCGGGAGTCGTGAGCAATGTTACCGACTTCGGAGTCTTCGTCAGAGTACTGGGAGACATAGAAGGTTTGATTTCCAAGTATAATCTGGTTGGTCCCGACGAAGAGTTCTCTGATGCGGTACTTGCAAAATTTAAAGTCGGAGATCCCATCAACGCGGTTGTGATGGAAGTGAATCCCGCAACTCAAAAGCTGAGTCTGTCGATCAAGGAAATGATCCGCAAATCCCAGCAGAAAGAAATCTCCAAATACATCCACGACGAGGATGAAGGCGACACCTTTACATTTGGTGATCTCATGAAATCTCGGGAGAAATAAGCTGTAAGGCGGTATGGATCATGGCGAACGAGACTGAAAAAAATAATGCGGGAAAGGTAGTAAGCGCTCTTACCGTCTTTCTGTCAAAGAATCGGATAATATTGATTATCTGCGTTGCGGTTGTCGTACTCGCGCTGGCCGGTCTCTGGATCGGTCTGAGCGTGAGCGCTTCCGTTACCGAGAAAAATCAGGCACGTATCGATACGCTACAGGAACAATTCAACACGTGGCTTACTCTAGAAGACAAGACCACTGCCGAAGCCGAACAGGCCGTGCAGGACTTGACAACCGGTCTTGAGGAGCTATCGAAAAAAGGTAACAAATATCCTGCAGTTAAATCGTTATATCTGTTAGGCTTGATTAAAGTTGCACAAGAATCGTATCAAGAGGCACTCGATTATTTTATAGCATCAGCAGAAAACGCAAAGGATACATACCTTGCACCGCTTTCTTTGATGAATGCAGCTGTTTGTTATGAACAGCTATCCGATGCTCAAAAAGCTCTAGAGACCTATCAGAGTGTGTACGATCGTTTCGGAAGCGACACACCCGAAGCTCCAAAAGCATTGTTTAACGTTGCGCGATTGCATGAGAAGGCCAATACCTTAGATTTGGCAAAAGCCGTGTTCCAACAGCTCGCCGACGAATTTCCGAGTTCTGAATATGCCAAACTGGCAAGGAGTCGACTCGTAACGATGCAATAGGAGACCTAGGGACATCCTTAGAGGATATAATCATGCAAAAACGCCGGCACAAGCGAAATGTAGTATACCTTTTCTCGCTGCCGGTGTTTTTTTTGTTTGTTCTGACATCGTCGTGCGGAATTCCGACCTTTATCAATTTTGACGAACATATTAATCCTTGGGTAGTCACTACCGATGTAACGATTGGAAATGTGAAATTCCAAGCCGATTTCAGCATGAATGCAGACGGGTTGGCAAAAATCCAAAGCAGCGTCGACGAAGGACCTGGAATAAAATTCTTTTATGCATTATCAAGAGATAAGTCCCATCTGTCGTTTGCCAATACTATTCGGACAATGTTTAATTCCTATATTCGAAACTATCCCCAGGCAAACAACGGACTCGAATGGCGTTCTTCACCCGATGCTTCGCCTGGTTTTTATTTATTTGAAAAAAAGAGCGGGGTAGCGGGTAATCCTGTTACATTGCAGCGACCTGACTCACAAAATTATGAACAGCCGAGCGATAAAAATATTTTAGTCGGTACGTTCGCAGTTCAAAGTACCGGTCATGATATCGAATTTTTAGATTCAGCCGAAATGGATATAGCTGTTCCAGCAAATACCGGAACGGTGCAATGTACATTCGATTTTTCGTCGGGTACGCTGAAGGGGCAATGGGGGAATTTGCCGGAATATACGCTTCATGCATACAATCGGGCTTCCTTTGCAACCTTTGCCGATGTTGCGGAGCTTTATGAGAGTGCAGACGAAGATTTTTTAACATACCTGGGGAGCCAGACGGGTGATGAACTTTATCTTCACGTGTGGGCATCGATGTACGGGGGGCGCGGGGATTTCAACAATACCTACTGGTCGCCGCTGGAATATCTCGGAGTGATTCAATTACAGTAAGTATTAAAAATGTATATAATGTATATTCTGTCAACTAGAAAGTGCTACAGACAATTTATGAGGAGTTTTTCATGATTGCCTACCAGTTCGTACCAGCTTCCACATTCGAAGAAGCCCTTGCCAATCTTTACGATATCGTGTCGATGCTTCGAAGTCCCGAAGGTTGTCCCTGGGACCGTGAACAAAAACCATACGATGTAGCTCGGGCTCTTTTAGATGAAACCTATGAATATATCGACGCATTGCGTTCCGGGGAATCTGATGCTGTCTGCGAGGAAATCGGCGACATGCTGCTCAATACCTTCATGATAATCCACATGCATGAACAAAATAAAAATTTTACTCCTGTCGAACCGATAAATGCAGTATGTGAAAAATTAATCAGGCGCCATCCGCATGTATTTTCTGACGCACGAGCACACGATAGCACACAGGTTTTAGGATTGTGGAATTCAATAAAGGAAAGCGTCGAGGGAAAAAAGGCCGATAAGGATAATATATTCAGCAGGATTCCAACTTCGTTACCCCAGCTGGAGGAAGCTTGGGAAATCCAGAAATGCATGAAGAAAGTCGGGTTCGACTGGCCCGATATCACCGGTGTAATCGAGAAGGTTCACGAAGA
>JAAYDK010000021.1 GCA_012729295.1 Spirochaetales bacterium
AATCAAAGGTCGTGTAGCATCGGTCAGTTATTCAAACAAGGATTGACCGATGCGTATCGAGAGCATGCAGGTAGGACCGTACGGCACGAACTGCTATATCCTCATCGCAGAAACCGGAGTATGGATTATTGATCCGGGTTTCGACGGTCAGCGGATCGTACATCGAGTCGAACAGCTTGGCCTCATGCTCAAAGGAGTACTTCTTACCCATACTCATTGGGATCATGTCATGGGATTGCCGGATCTCGTGACGCGATATAACGATCTACGCATCTACGTTCACCAACAAGACGCACAGTGGCTCGGTTCAACGGGTAGAAAGATGATGGCTGATTTAGTCGAGGATATCGATCCTCTGAATGCACCGCGCTTTCTCCCTTATATCAAACGTCTGCCCGAGGCTACTGATGTATTGGAAGACCAAGGACAAATCGATTGTACAGAGGAATATGTATCGGTAATACATACCCCCGGGCATACAATCGGTTCGGTATGCTACTATCTTGCCGAACAAAAAACTCTATTTTCAGGCGATACGTTGTTTTTCCAATCAATAGGGAGAACGGATGTTCCGACAGGAAATCATTCGTCAATCATTCATTCGATAACCGAACGGCTGCTGACTCTCCCGCACGATACGACCGTTCTTGCCGGACACGGCAGGCCGACCACGATCGAACGAGAATTACAAAACCCTTGGTTAGGGCCAAGGGTTCTATAGCGTCAACCGAATGCCGTTTTCATGCCTACCAGCTCTTTCGTTTCGTTCCTTCTTCTTCGCTTTTGCAATCGACACATAAAACTGCATACGGGATGGCACGCAGACGTTCCTCGGGAATCTTCTTTCCACATTGGAGGCATACTCCGTACCGATCGTTTTTCAAGCGTGTCAAAGCAGCCTCGACGCTTTTCAAACGGTTCGCTGCATGAAGATTCAACGCTTCCATCTTCTTGCTTGTGATGTCGTCGGAAGCGACATCGCCCAAATCTTTGATTCCCATCGAATTGATCATCGCTCGGAAATCGTCGTCTTCAGCTGCGATGCTTTCCAGAATCTCTTTCCTTAATTCAAGCAGCCGACTTTCCATCTCGGCATAGAAATCCCCACTCATACACAAACCTCCGTGATTGCGTGCTACGATCAACCATGCGGTCTTACAAGAGCGTTTGCAATCAGAATTGTACCAATAAAGATGGATGCGAAAACCCATTCCGTCAAGTGTTATTTTCTATTCTCGAAATTATCCTTCTTTTCCAATACTAATTCGATACAAATTCATCAATGATTAACTTGAATTCCTCGTAGGTCGTGGTATGGTCGAGCTGGGGATTTTCGGCTAGTATCCGATCCGGCGCTCTAAACAAAACGCCGCGATCGGCTTGTTTGATCATCGCCAGGTCGTTATAGGAATCTCCTCCTGCCAGAACAGAAAATCCAATCGATTGTAAAGCGATAACTGCCTTGTACTTACCGTCTTGCTGGCGCAACCGATAACTGGTAATCGCGTTACGGTCGTCAACGACAAGACTGTTGCAGAAAAGCGTCGGCCAATGCAATGCCTTCATTAACGGATGGGCAAATTCGCTAAAGGTATCGCTGAGAATGATTACTTGGGTTCTGTTTCTCAACCAGTCGAGAAATTCCAACGCACCCGATAATGGCTGCAACGTTGAAATAACATCCTGAATATCACCAAGCGTCAATTGATGATTGCGAAGAATCTCGATGCGGTACTGCATCAGCTGGTCGTAATCCGGTACGTCTCGGGTTGTCAGACGCAATTGCTCGATTCCCGTCTTCTGCGCTACTCCGATCCATATCTCAGGAACAAGTACTCCTTCGAGGTCTAGACAAACAATATGCATTTACAACTCCACTACCTGTTTCGAAGCCGCAGAAGCGAACAATGCGGTAATTACTTTCGTCTGAGCCAACGTATGTTCAAGTGAACCAACAAACGTTTCTTGCTTTTGAACTGCCAAAGCGAAATGATCGCATTGCAGCCGATATTGGTCGATATTGTCGAAATTAAAGGTTTGCGAAGTACCCTTTGTAGGTTCGACAACCTCGAATATTGCCTGACTACCGCTGCCGCCGGAATATGCATAGTTCAGATCGACACGATGGGTATCGGTGTAGAAGGTCATATGGGTATCCGTCGGGAAACGCATGCCGCATGTGAAAGAAAATTGCGCTCCGCAAGGGAACTTCAGCACGCCGGTGGCCAGATGGTCGACATGCAATTCGTTATCGATATCGAGAAAGCACGAGACGGCATTTGGTTCTTCACCGAACATCCAGCGTCCGACCACGATCGGATACACTCCGATATCCCAAAGGCTCCCGCCTCCTTGTGTGTAGGCATTGCGAACATTATATGGATCGCGGTTGTACAGATAGAAGCAACCGTGTCCGCTCGACAGTCGACCTATCTTGTGCGAGTCGAACAATTCCTTCAAACGATATAACCGTGGCTGGTGCAGTGTAGCGTAGGCTTCGCCAATCAACAAGCCAGAAGATTCACGCAGAGCAATCAGGTCTTCTACATCTTGTGTGGTAAGAGAAAGCGGTTTCTCGCACAAAACATGCTTGCCGCCCGCAATCGCCTTCTTGATCCATTCGACGTGCAGATGATTCGGAAGCGGAATGTAGACGGCATCGATTGTTGGGTCACAAATCAATTGCTCATACGAACCGTATGCCACCGGTATGCTATTTTCTTTGGCAAACGCTTCCGCTTTTGCCTCGTCACGCGAGGCAACCGCTATCAGATCGCAATAATTGCTGGCATGCAGAGCCGGCACCATCTTTTGTCGGGCGATATTCGCTGCTCCGAGAATTCCCCATCTAAGTTTTATCATGGTAGGTCTCCTAGTTGCGTTTTTTCAGCTATCCAGTATGTTCTGTTGTCTCGATTGATGCAAGCATAAAAAAATATTCGATGCAGTTGCATCTAGAAATCAAGGAGTTTGACTGTGAACCGTCAGTTTTTATTGAACGGTATCGTAGAGTTTCGGATACGAGTTTTTCTTTCCCCGCTCGGCCCAGAGGCTGGGAATTACCAACCAGTTCTGATCTACGGTCGGAACGATTGTCTTTCTCGTTTCAAATGCTTCCATCAGATAGTAGCGCAAATCCTTTACCGTAGAACTGGTAATCCGCTCGAGGGCTGTCTCGGGTGTAATTCCAGCTGCTTCAAGATGACCGCCGCCACCTTGGGCACGATACGAATTAATGGCTACGGTATACGTCTTGTTCGAATCGAATCGCACTCCGTTCGATAAAGTTTTGATATTGACCTTCTGCCCGATCGGTTTTGTGACGTCTACCACATAGTTGATTCCTGCAAAACTATCGTAATTATAATAACGGGTAGCAGTATCGTAGGTATTATAGCGCGTGTTGAATATCAGATTTCCCGAATCGTCGCGTTTGAAGAGAATCAGATCGTCGTCAAGACTCTTCATTTGGTTGAACCACTTCCCATATGAATATTCGGCGAAATCTCTGATTTCCTTTCCCGTCATAGTCATGGTGAACAGCAGATTTTCATAGGGGTACAGATTGAACATATCCCTGACGTAGACTTCACCCTGTTTGATCTGCGCATCCAGCGACAAAGGTGCCGAAATGGAAATCTGTGCACCAGTCTTCTCGAGCTGAATCGCATGAATCAGATCTACGAACTTTGAATCACCGAACATTGCATCCCTTGAGGAAATGGTTTCGCTGATAGAACCGATCGGCCGGGAGACCCAGTTTTTCACTTCCTGGCCAACCGCAGCATAGGTCTCGAGCAACTGAGAGTCAGCCGGATACGAGTCCATCATTTCGGTATTCCCTTCCAGTGATGTCAATCGATAATCGTTGGCCTGCTCGTCAAACGTAAAGACTGCACTAGCTGTGCCAACCGATCTGGCTCCGTTCATTGCACCCAGAATGAGAACGTCTTTGCCGGAGGGACTAGCTACAATCATGTTCGTATCCTGATGATCGTGGCCGGTAAAGATCAGGTCGAAGCCTTCTACTTGCTTGGCGACCAGCTTGCTTGCGTTTTCATTACCCTTCTCTTCGGCGGTTCCGCTGTAAGTTTCGTCGACTCCTGCATGAAACAGGCCGACAATGAGATGCGGTTTCTCTTGCTCTTGAATGATGGGAATCCACTTTTTCGCCGTATCGACCATATCTTCAAACCGCACGCCTTCATAAAGATTCTGCGGCAGCCATTTGGGTATATAGGGAGTAGTCATGCCCAGCACAGCAATGCGCAGCCCCTCCCGTTCGATAATCGCATAGGGAGCGATGGCCGGCTCTCCTGTATCGATACGTACCGCATTAGCCGCTAAGAACGGAAAGCGTACCTCGCGGTAGACTTTTTGGTATACATCGGGTCCCGCTTCTATATCATGGTTTCCTACGGCAGCGGCATCGTATGCCAGATCGTTCATGATTTGTGAAACTATATGCGGTACACCGGTTTTAACAAAATTATAGTAATAGACCAACGGCTGACCCTGAAGTAAATCTCCAGCATCGAGCAACACGACCGACTGATCTTTTGCACGCTCCTGCGCAACATAGGTAGCAATCTGCATCAATGAAGTACTGCTGGTAGTATCTTTGGCAAAGTCATACGGGAAGATGCTGCCGTGTAGGTCGCTGGTTTCGATCAACCGTATGGTAATTTCTGATTTTTGTCCCCAGTCGTCGGGTAAAATGATGGGCTTTTCAGCTACTGCGACCGGTTCGCCTTGTTCGATTGTCGCTTCGGCTGCAATCTCTTGCGAAACAACTGCTTTTGGTTCTTCGATAACCTGGGATGCAACAACCGTATCTTCAATCGGTGCTGTCGATACCGGAGCTTCTTCGATGGCGTGCTCCTGCACATCTTTTGACGTAGCACACCCTATCAGCGACAGGGCGATTATCACCATCAACAGAATCAATGGGGAGCGTAAAAACCTATTCATCTTTCCCTCCTCGAACCGGCAGGATTTCAATAACTGTCTTTGATTCATTGTACCACGAAATATCTGATTTTACGAAACGCCTGCATCAAAAAGAAAACCGTATCCGAAGCGAAAGGTATCATGTTTTTTCCGACTTCGATGAAAATTCTGTAACGATTCCATATCGTATTTCAGATTCGGAAACGCCCTCGGGTATTCTCGGCTCTACAAATCCTTCATAAACAAGGGAATGCAAACATTGCTCGACTCGTTCGGGCTCGAACGGGAGGGAGCGACATAATGCAGTTTTTGTGGTCGGACCTTGTTCGGTTAATGCAATCAGCAGCAACCCCCTCAGTTGTCGGTTCGATTGCTCGAATTTGCCTTGTTTCACATAATGACGACTTCGCTTGTTTGGATTCACCGATAAAGTCCTCAACAGCACTCCATAATCCATGAGAGCGTAATACCACGAACGACTGTCGTCTGTCAGTTCAATCAACTCCTGTAATACCGATCGTAACAAGGAATCGGGAACCTGTTCTGTCTTCCCAAAGAATTGATGAATCAAAGCACGCCTGATGTTGGTCTCGAGATAGATAACCTTTCGCCCGTAACAGAACGACTGAATTGCTGCGGTTGTGGACGGACCCACCATCGGTAACGAACGCAGTAACTGCTCGTTGTCGGGCAGCCTCCAGCCATAGGCTTCGCTTCGCTTTGCAATTTCGACGAGGGCAAGGGCCCTGCGATTGTATCCGAGACCCCGCCACAAACGAAGTACTTCAACCAGTTGCGCTCCTGCCAGATTTTCGAAAGTCGGCCACTGTTCGACAAACTGTAAATATTTTGGCAGAACTCTACTCGTCTGAGTCTGCTGAAGCATCAGTTCGGATAAAAGGACTCGATAGGTATCATGCGTTTCGCGCCAGGGGAAGGCGCGGCCGTGCGTCCGATAATCGGCCATGACGTGCTCTATAAATCGTAACAGCAGCTGCCGACGATGCTTACCGGCTAATTCGTTACTATCAAAGCTTTGCAATATGCGGTTTGGATCTACGGTATCTTTCATTCCTTGGATTCCGAGTCCGCCGAATGATTGTGACTCGTTCGTTTTTCCCGCCGAATCGCCCGATTCTTCCTTCGGGTTTCCATTCGTTCGCGTTGGAGTCTTCGCTCTTCTTTCAGTTGCATACGGTAGAGCTTGCCGCTTCCTACCATGACGGCAATCGGCTTAAGTCCTTTGATATTTGCGCATG
>JAAYDK010000022.1 GCA_012729295.1 Spirochaetales bacterium
ACATCTTACCAAAGACGGGCAGCTTGCAGTCATTCACGATCCATTGTTGGATCGAACTACCGACGGCAAAGGACCTGTCGGACACTATACGTTGGCCGAACTCAAGCGATTCAACGCAGGAATGTTGTTCTCCGGTAAGTTCCTTCATGCAAAAATTCCGACTTTACACGAAGTGCTTGATGAATTTGCTAACAAGATCAGCTTTTTCCAAATCGAGATTAAAACGGATACCGAAATCGTACTTAATCGAGTTGCTGATTTAGTTTTACAGGCAATTGATACCTATAAGATTCGTGATAAGACAGTAGTCACTTCATTTGATCCATACGCGATTACCCGCATCCGACTTGCGGATCCAACTCAGCATTGCGGTCTGATAGCGATGGAATATACCGAAGAGGACCTGCTGAAGGCGATAGGGCTGGGTTGCTACAATACATGTATCCGCATCACGACGGCCAACGGGAAAGAATTGGTTGCAAAAGCACAATCCTACGGCCTTCAGACAACCGGATGGCTTGGCAATTCAGCCGAAGATGTCGATACGTTACTTTCGTGGGGAGTCGACAGTATCACCACCAACTATCCGTCGAAAGTCCGGACCTATGTACAACAGACGCTCGGATTGGAAATTATTTAGCAAGCGAGGCAGAATATGGCTACAGCAACAATCATCGGTTCGGGACTCATGGGCTCGGCGATGGCATGGCCTTTGGCAGATAACGGTTTCATCGTACACTTGGTCGGGACGCCCCTGGACGGAGCTATCATCGAATCGTGTAAAAAAAATCGCTATCACCCCAGCCTTAAACGAACATTACCCGATAAGGTAATTCCGTTCGATTTTTCACAGATCGACGAAGCTATCAAGGATGCTGAATTAGTCGTTTGCGGAGTGAGTTCTCCTGGAATTGACTGGATTGCCGAAGTGTTGTCACACAGAATCAGGGCACATCAACTGGTCGTTGGTATTACCAAAGGTTTACGCGTTGAGAAGTCGGGAACTATCGAGTTGTTTCCCGACGTGATAGCTAAACAATTCCCAGAATCGATTCGCAACCGGGTTGTTCCTGCAGCTATCGGAGGACCATGCATCGCAGGAGAGCTGGCCGCCAGACGCCATACATGTGTCATGCTCGGAAGCCGCAACCTTGAAACTGCCAAGACTATCGCAAGCCTTTTACAGACTCACTACTACCACATCCAGCCAACCGATGACCTGACAAGTCTGGAAATCGGTGTGGCGATGAAAAATGCCTTTACCGTCGCAGTCGGGATGGCATACGGTTCGCTTACCGCCGATGAGGCTAACATGAACGTACACAATACTGCTGCTGCATTATTTGCAGAAGGATGTACTGAAATCGGTGCGCTGGTACGTCTAGCCGGCGGCAACGAACGTCTCTCCAGTGCCCTACCCGGTGCGGGAGACTTGTTCGTCACCAGCGCTGGCGGACGGACCATGACATTAGGAAAGCTTCTCGGGCAGGGAATCCCTTACCAGGAAGCAGAACGCATGCTGGCCGGTGTTACGCTTGAATCAGTCCAGATTATTCGCGAGATGGCGAAAGCACTCGCCGTTTGGGAAGCAGACGGACGTATCGGACCTCGTTCGTTCCCGCTGCTTCGAGCTCTTATTGCAGTTATCGTTGATGGAAAGAAGCAATCATTTCCATTCAACGAGTTTTTTAGAGGTGTATGACACCAACAAAAAAAGGAGGAATTGCATGAAAAAATGGGTGGTTGTGTTAGTATTCTTGGTCATTTCATCATTGTTGTTCGCAGCGGCAATGGCGGAGACTCAAGAAAAGGAAATTCAGACACTGGTATTTTATAGGCTGTCTGCCGCATCGCACGACGCCTATTGCCTACCGCTTATGCAGGCTTTTATGGAAGAGAATCCCGATATCGTCATCGAGGACGTTGTCGTCACCAGCGGCGGTTATGAAGCACTGGCGAGTAAAGTCCTGTTAGCGAATGCTGCTGGGACTCCCCCGGATGTCGCGATGACGGGCTATTCACTCATCAAGACGATGGTGGAAAGCGGCAACGCAGTCGAATTGACTCCATTTATGGCAAAAGACCCAAAATTCGATGCAAAAGGCTTGTTTCCGGCTATGGTCGACCTTGGCAAGTTCGATGGGAAGCAGTACCTCATCCCGCTCGGCACCAGTACTCCGATCATGCTGCTTAACAAGGATCTGTTTACCCAGGTCGGTCTGGACCCGGCTAATCCGCCAAAATCGTGGGCCGAAGCAGAAGCTGCTGCTCAGAAACTTAAAAATGCTGGCTATCAGGGAATCCTATGGGGTTGGTCCGTCACCGGTAACTGGATATTCCAGACGATGATCGAGAATGCCGGCGGCAAGTTGGCTACTGCCGACAGCAAGACAGTCATGTTCGACGAAGAACCGGGATTAAGAACCATGACCTATTTGCAGGATCAGGTTAAAAAAGGTTTGATGCCGGTCACCGACCAGACACTGGCTACTTTTGCAACTGGAAAACTAGGCATGCTGATCGATTCGAGCTATCAACGGGTTAATACTCCGAGTATGGTCAACTTCTCTGTCATTCTTGCACCGGTACCGACACCAACAGGTGCCGACCCACTCGTTCCTGCAGGGGGTAACGGAGTCATGATGTTCGCCCAGGATCCGAAAAAGCAAGAAGCTGCCTGGCGCTTCATCAGATTCCTGACCGAAGAAACCGCGAGCTTTATCGTCGGCGAAAAGAGTGGCTATACTCCAGCTAATCAGAATGTCATCGAGCAACTGAAATTAAAGTATGCTGATGACAAGAATTTCGCAATCGCACTCAGCCAAGCGGCTAAGGTTATTCCATGGCATGCATGGCCAGGCGAAAACGGTGTGAAGATCAACAAGATTATCCGCGACATGCAGGAATCAATCTTGTTGCTCAAGGAGACTCCGCAAGCCGGTCTTGCGCGAGCCGCTGCCGAAGTGAGAGCGCTGCTGTAACACGTGCTTTGTATCTTCCCGGTGCGGCAGTAATAAAAACATAGACTGCCGCATTAGGGAAGCCTTATACTAGATGACGAAGAGAGTTGAATAATGATGCTGAAAAACAGGAAATCGGATGTCATCGTTTCCTATGCGCTTATTGCTCCGGCAGTAGCCTTCATGGTTCTCTTTATCTTCTACCCGATTCTTTATTCGATTATCCTAAGTGCGCAGTCATATCGGCTTGGTTTCAGGACCAGGGAATTCATCGGCTTCGGCAATTATATTGAATTGTTCAAATCCGCTGATTTATGGAACTCGCTACGTATCACGGGAATCTATACGATTGTGGTAGTAGTCGCCAGTTTAGTGCTCGGCATATGCCTTGCAGTACTGGTTCACCAACGCAAAAAAACAGGAATGATCTGGCAGATCATATTCTTCTTACCGGTAGCGGCCACCATGGCTGCTATGGCGATCGTATGGCGGTTCATCCTCGATGATAACTTCGGCGTATTTAACAATCTGCTGCGCGCGCTGGGCATAAACGGAGCTGATTGGGTACGCAATCCCGATACGGCGCTCGGAGCTGTTATCATCATCAACATTTGGGCGAATGCAGGTTATACGATGGTGTTCTTTCTGGCAGGGCTGGCGAACATCCCGGACGAGCTATATCAGGCTGCGTCGCTTGACGGTTCTACAAGACTGCAGGATTTCCGCTATATCAGCTGGCCGCTATTATCCCCTACCACGTTGTTCATCACGATTATCATGACCGTACGAGCTTTGGCATCGTTCGACCTGATCAAGGTCATGACCAATGGCGGCCCGCTCAAGACGACACAGATATTGTCTCTGCTGCTCTATCAGGAAGCTTTCCAGTACTTCAATGTCGGGTATGCCTCGGGTATCGCCGTGGTGTTTTTCGTCATCGTATTAGCTCTGACGCTTGTCCAAATGCGTTTTGACACGAGGGTTCACTACCAATGAAACATAAAAACGGCTGGGACTATTTATTTACCGTACTCTTGTGCCTGCTGGGGATATTCATGATCTTTCCATTTATCCTGATGGTCGTCACGTCGCTGAAAGACTCGAAAGAAATTATGATTACCGGATTGAATATCCTGCCCAAGGCTCCCAGTTTCAAGAACTTTGTTACGGTATTCCAAAAAACTCTGCTTTTACGCTATCTCTACAACGGGACTGTGGTAGTCGTGTTCATATTGATCGGGCAGTTTGCGGTGAACATACCGGCATCATATGCGTTTGCAAAGCGAAAATTCCCGTTAAAAAATCTATTGTTCGTAGCAGTGCTGGCCGCACTTGTATTTCCTAGATATATAGCGGCGATTCCCAATTTTCTGCTTTTGTCAAAATTCAAGCTGATCAACACTTATCGGGCACTCATACTGCCCTCGATTGCTTCACCGTTTTGTATCTTTTTAATGCGCCAGTATATCATGACAATCCCTGAAGATTTCTTTGAAGCAGCAGCCTTGGAAGGCTGTAGCATCCCGAGATTGCTGACGGCGATTCTGATGCCTATGATTCGTCCGGCAATCGGATCGTTCACGATATTCAGTATCGTAAGTCACTGGAACGACCTGTTCTGGCCACTGATCGTGATCAATAGCCGTTCGATGTACACGCCTCCGGCAGGAATCGTTTTTTTCGCTGATGCCGAGGGAGCTTCCGACTGGGGTGCCATCATGGCTGCGGCACTGCTTACCATCGCACCGCTAGTCGTACTGTTTCTCTCTAACCGAAAACAGTTTATCTCAAGTCTCACCAGTACAGGAATTAAAGGGTAATCGTAGTGCGTTATCTCTTTTACGATCTTGACGACACGTTGGCCAGGACCACCGAGCATTGGCTGGCGGCTGCAACTGCCTACTTAGCCAGACGCAATTTACCTATCGAAGCAAAAAGTATCTATCGTTTTCTTGGTAAAAACTGCAAAGACGTCTGCCTGGATATAGCTGCTCATTATGAGAATACACTCATCGGGGGTATCGACGCATGCGCTGAAGAATTTCGAAACGAGCTTCGGTTGCAGCATATTCATTCCCCGGCTATCGAAATACCGGGAGCGACAGACTTTTTACGTATGATGAGTAAAACCACCATCAGCTGTATCGCCAGCGGTTCTCCTCTAGATATTATCGAGCGTATAATCACTGACCATGTCTGGGGCGGTTATATTACACATTTCGTCACCAGCGAAGCTGTGTCGAAGGGCAAACCGGATCCTGAAATTTATATTAATCTATGTAGATTGTGTCATGCCAATCCAGATGATTGTCTCATTTTTGAAGATAGCCCGGCAGGAATTGAAGCAGCATCAAGAGCCGGTATTCGATGTGTGGTAATCAATCCTAAATTCCCAACACTAGTACAAAACGGCGTCGTTGCGGTAGCCAATGATTTTACCGATCTAGTCGGACAACCCGATTGGAATCGCTTTATAAAAGATTTTCTATAAACCGTTTTGCCGAAATCGCACTTTGCAGCGGATTTCGCTGACCTTTCAGTTCGAATACAAACGGGATATCTATACGTCTTTGTCCGATAATGTCCAGCACTTTGGTCCAGTCGATGACTCCTTCTCCCGGAACCAGATGGTCGTCTGCACTTCCGAAATTATCGTGAACGTGCAACTGCGCCAAATTGGGAAGAAAACGACGTAGCAGATTATGTAAATACTCTTCATCTTCGTTGCTGTGCATCGAAGCATGTCCGGTATCGATACAGATGCCCATATGCGAACCGAGGTGCTTTGATTCTACATAATCCATCACCTGTTCGAGGATTTCAATCGGTCCGTTTTCCAAAGCGAGCAGTAGATGGTGACGCTGAGCGAGTTCGATGTAATGTTCTACCCGTTCTAATTTTTTTGCGTCGTACGCTTTAACATAGTGAGTATCCCACGTATGAGCATCGAATCCGAACGAGCACGGATGGACAACCATCAACGATGCTCCAAGTCTTTGACATAAGGCAATCTCGCTCTTGAGGATTTCGTCATCAAACGTATTTGCCAGCGAAGTATGGCAGCTTACACAAGCAAATGAGCCCTTGTACTGTTCTTCATACACTTGGATGTCAGACGCGCTCATGGTTGCGAGCCAAAACTCAATTCCGAAACCACTTTTCTTAATCTCATCCAGCATTGCCTGATAGGACAATCCCTCTTTCAATAGTGCAGCCCAGTTCCATGTACTGACAGAAACGTGCATGAAGACCTCCCGGACAAACAATGAAGGTAGTATTGAGCATATGCTCATCATCTAAACATATGTTATATTATAATAGAAAAGTCCATTCGTCAATTAAATTGGGTATCACCGTAAGTTTCAACTGAGAGCAATCGTATGAATTGTGCCATAGAGTCAAGGATGAGAACCATGGTAATCGATCCGGGATCTGCATGACCCAAAGTCCGCTTACCGAGGTGTTTCATCCTTCCATATGCGGCTACCATCAGCTTTGTGGATTCCGATCCATTTTTCGCAACAATCGAGCAGCCCTGAACAAGGGTGTCTAATAAATCGTCTTTATGTGCTGCAGCATAATCTGCAGCTGGCTTTAGAGCGTCGAGCATCGTCTTGTCGCCTACTGCGGCTTTACCCCTTTTTAACACCGATTCAAGTCCGTATTGCAAAAACAATGCAAAGCTAGAACTGTCGAGGACTGTCTTTCCTTCAAAAGCTTTTGCACCACCTTTGAAAAAAGAACCAAACACAGCTCCCCCAGCTCCGCCGGAATTCATGAGAAT
>JAAYDK010000205.1 GCA_012729295.1 Spirochaetales bacterium
CCGTTATTTCCGATTACGTTAATTTGGCATCCTTGAGGACATACGGTACAGGTGATCGTTTTTTCCATTTATACGGCCTCCTCTATTCGAATCGTCAATTGCTGTCCATCGGTAAATCCCGCGACATCGACAGTTACCTTCTCCATTTCACCGGGATTTACTTTAAAAGCTTTTTTCTCGTATATGGTAGAGCCATTACAAGATGCGATAATCCGTACGTTTTTTTGCGGCCTGACTGCTCTAAAGAATAATGTCACCGGTTTTCTTTCAGCATCAAGTCTGATTTTTTGCGGACAAATGTATCGAACATTCGCACCCGGGGTACATCCGACAAAGCCTTCTTCCGGTTCGATTTGGCCAAGAGCATATTTAGCAGCATACGTTCCGGCTATTTCACTTTCCATCGAAACATGGTCCACAAGATCGTTGACATGAACCACATTGCCACAAGCGAAAAATGACTCAACAGAGGTTTGTTGGTACTGGTTAACCTCGGGTCCGTTGGTAACTGGGTTGATGGCGATTTCTGCAGCTTTAGTCAATTCATTTTCTGGAATAAGCCCGACTGAGAGCAACAGGGTGTCGCATTCAACAAAAACCTCACTCTCTTTTTTGCTCTGCATGTGTTCATCTACTTCAGCTATGTACACTCCTTCAACACGGTTGTTACCTACGATTCGCGTAACTGTATGCGACATATAAAGAGGAATTGAAAAATCTTCAAGGCACTGGACTTTGTTTCTGGTCAAACCGGCCAGATAGTCCATGATCTCTACGACAGCCACGACTTTTGATCCTTCCAGCGTCAGACGCCGAGCCATGATCATGCCGATATCCCCCGAACCAAGTATTACTATACGCTTGCCGACCATTTCATTCTGACGATTGATCAACCGTTGCGCTGTTCCTGCCGTATAGATTCCAGCCGGTCTTGTTCCCGGAATCTGAATCTGGGCACGGGTCCGCTCTCTACACCCCATGGCAAGAACGACGCTTTTAGCATGTACAGCCATCATCCCTTTCTCACCATTCGAGCAGATTAACGTCCCGTTTTTTTCCATGTTTAACACCATGGTATTCGGGACAAAGGAAACCCCGAGACTTTTATCTTTCTCAAAGAACCTTGAAGCATACTCAGGACCGGTTAGTTCCTCGTTAAAATAAGCAAGGCCAAATCCAGGATGGATACACTGCTGAAGAATACCGCCCATAGATTTGTCTCGCTCAAGTATCATTACATTCTTTGCACCGGATTCCTTTGCAGCCATGGCTGCACTCAACCCGGCAGGGCCTCCACCGATTACCGCGACATCACATTTTACATCAAACATATATCGTACCTCGTCATTTAGCTTTGCCTTCAAGCATGTTCGAACCTATTCTATCCTTTACAACCGCCTCCTGAGGAATGCCAAGCTCCCTAGCGATAATCTCAATCACTTTGGGCCCGCAAAAACCTCCTTGGCACCTTCCCATGCCCGCCCTCAGCCGACGTTTGATAGCATCGACAGTTTTAGCCGGAATCGGACTGTGAATTGCTCTGACTATCTCACCCTCGGTAATGGTCTCGCACCGGCACACGACATGTGCATACAGCTTGTCCTCGCGTATGATTTCTTCCTTTTGGTGGATGTCCATCTCATGAAAGCATGGAATGCTCTTTCTTACAGGGTTAAATGACAAATTCGGCTTCGCATCCATCCCCATCGTTTGTAAAAGCCTGATTACATACTTCCCAATTGCAGCTGAACCGGTAACACCCGTTGATCTGACTCCGGAGATATTTACAAAATTAGGCACATCATCATACGCATCAATATGCAAGCCTTCAGGATTTCTATTTGGTCTTAATCCGGCGAACTGTGTTATGGTGTCTTTCATATTCACACACGGAATCATCTTCTTTACATCTGCTACGATACTTTGCAAACCTTCTTTAGTTGTCGAAGCATCCAGTTTGTCTTCCAAATCTTCAGCAGTAGGCCCGATAAGCATATTGCCATGTGTAGTCGGACACATCAGCTTTCCCTTGGTCAGTTTTGTCGGAATAGGAAGAATAATATGGTTTGTTTTGCAATTGGTATTTTTATCGAGAATATAGAATTGTCCCCTCCTGGGATTAACAAAAAAATCATTCTTTTTTACAAATGAGGCAATTTGATCACAGAACAAGCCTGCGGCATTAACAATAAACTTTGCTTCGATGAAACCTTTTGTTGTATTGGCTCCAGTAATTCTGCCATCTTTAATTTCAATACCGGTAACTTCTGTATTTAAGAGAAATTGTGCTCCATTAGCAACTGCATTTTCTGCATACCCTACAACAAGAAGAAACGGATCGATAATGCTTTCTCGAGGTATGTACAAAGCACCCCTCACCTCAGGAGTCATATTGGGCTCCATTTCCAGCACCTTTTCTTTTGTAAGATATTCGATATCATAGACTCTGTTCTTAAAAGCTTTCTCCTTTAATGTCGGCAGCAGTTCAAATTGCTCGTCCGTGATTGCGGGAAGAATTGCTCCGACCCTTGAAAAGGGAACATCCAATTCCGATGCGATCTTGTCATACATGGGATTGGCTGCCACGACAAGCTCAGATTCCAACGTACCAGGAGACGCATCATATCCCGTATGGATTATCGCGCTGTTGGATTTTGAAGCAAGGCCTCCGACATCTGGATTCTTATCCACGACAATCACATTAAGATTGTATCTGGTCAACTCTCTGGCAATTGAACAACCGACTGCTCCGGCTCCAATAACAAGAACATCTGCTTTCAAAATAATTCTCCTTGACTACATTATGTGGAATTGATTGCAAATATTACAACTTTTATTCACTCACACATATCATATTTATTATTATTTACTATGTCAATAAAGAAATTATTAAAATTTTAAGAATCCACAAAATATTGTCATAAACCATAAAATTTATGACTTCTGTTCTGCATGAATCAGAATTATCGATGTATATTACATGATTTTAAAGTAATTATTCAGACATTGAAAAAATTAGAATTCAACTTTTTAAGATTCAAATCATTACATATCAATGGGTATCTGGACTAACGGGTGCGACAATCATCGGAATTAGTGCTTTCTTCAGGTTGCGTTTCATCTCTTTCGAGATCATATTGTCTGTAACGAGAACTCCTATCGCATCAAGAGGACAGATAGAATTCATTGCAGTCACACCAAACTTGCTACTATCGCATACTACAATGCTATACTTCGACCGTCCGATCATCAAACGGCGAATACTTGCCTCTTCCGGATGATAATCGGTGATTCCTGACTCAATGGTAATTCCACCAGCACCGATAATTGCTTTATCTGCATAAAAAAGATTTAAATTATCTTGTGTCAGAAAACCCGACACCGAAAGCTCTCCCTGCCGAAGTTCTCCGCCCAGCACAAATACTCTGCATCCTGGGAAATCAGTTAGTTCTTTAGCTATCATAAGAGAAATAGTAAGGATTATCAGGTCTTTTTTGTCAGAAAGGAGCTTGGCTACTTCTAAGCATGTTGTTCCGATATCAAAAAATACTGTATCCCCATTCTCTATTAATTTGGCAGCTTCAATGGCAATTGCCTTTTTTGCCTCCAGATTTTTAACCTCTCGCGTATCGTATGAAGGCTCATCGCTGAAAGCTCCTTGTCGTACAGCCCCTCCATACACTCTTTTCAAAAAACCATTCTCTTCCAGGTACTCGAGATCTCTACGAATCGTCTCAATAGAAACATTGAATTCCGAGACAAGAGAATTAACCTTTAATGTGCGTTCATGTTTAAGCATTTCGACAATCTGAGATCTTCGTTCATGCACCATCATGCGCATATCCTTTCACACTGACTATTGATTTGTCAATCATAAGTAGTCAGCGTGTAGAAGCGTGTAATACTTAAAAACAGCATTCGCGCTAACCGGCAAAGCTTTTTGCTTCAGCCTCACATCTGAAGATGTGAATGTAATGATAGAATTCAGAAGGTATAGAGCCATGACAGTGATGGCTGGTATAGACAAGCGTTTCCATGGTATGCTCCTGCTACACGCAAAAGTTTCAGGGATTATACGGCTATCCGTTTTGATACGGCGGATAGAAATCGCCTTGGAACGCCCGGACGGCACGCGCGGAGGAGGCGATGGACATATCGGTTGAGATGAAGAACGCAGTTGGTCTGTACGAGACTCCCTTACTGCATCAGACATCTTTTTGGTCTTTAGTAAAACAGTTGCAAGGCGTAAAGACGCTCGCCTTCGACATTAAAGTTCCCAGCTCCGATATGATCGACGGTCCTCTTAAAGATCACTATCAAGTAGATGACGTATTGGTTTTACTCCAACGTATTGGCCATGGCAGGACAATCGGTTACGTTCCGTACGGTCCCGCAATCAAACCTCTACAAGAACGATACGGAATGTTTCTCGAATCGCTTTCAGAATCGTTGCGTCCCTTCGTTGGAAAAAACTGCATCATGCTCCGATACGACATCCCGTGGGAGTCTCCGTGGGCAGATGACGAGGATACGTACGACGAATACGGAGATTGGATCGGCCCCCCCGACCCATCGGTTCAAGAGATGCGTTTGAATTTTGCCACACAACACTGGAATCTGAGAAAAGCGTCTACAGACATACTTCCTACCGATACGACGTTTGTATCGCTAAGGGAACCTTCCGAAACAATTTTGAAAAATATGAAGAATAAGACCCGCTATAATATCCAGCTTTCCTCGCGCAAGCATGTACAAGTCAGGCCGGGCTCCCTTGAAGATATCGAAATATTTTACGACCTGTATCGTCAGACATGTAAAAGAAACGGTATTAATCTACACGATAAATTCTATTTCGAGGCAATGTTCAAGGCAGCTGTGACAAACAGGCATCCGCAAGAGGGTTTTGATATGCTGGTAGCGGAGATTAACAAAGAACCGCTATCTGCAATGTTCCTCACCTATTCGGATTCTCGTGCAACGTATCTTTTTGGGGCTTCTGCTTCATACGGTAGAGAAACAATGAGTACGTATGCACTCCAATGGGAAGCGATACAACGGGCGCAGGCACATCGATGTACTGAATACGACATGTTCGGCACGGCACCCAATCGCGACGAGTCGCACCCCATGCACGGATTGTATCGTTTTAAGATGGGTTTTGGAGGAAGAGCCTTCCACAGGATGGGATGCTGGGATTATCCGTTGGACAACGACGCATACCATCAGTACACCGCCACCGAAATGGTAGGACAAGGCTATCACAGCCGCTAAGAGGCCTATTTCGGAATGACTTTTCCCGATTTCTTTATAATCGAAATCTTTATGTCGCTTCCCTTTCGCCGAACCTCGGCTTCCAGTGCCTCGCTCACGTTTTGAACCGGAATTAAATTCATTGCCGTGATATCCTCATCTTTCAGGTGGTTGGAAACGACATAGATCCTCCCCGTTTCCAATACACGACCGAATGCGGCAAAGTGGCAGCCGATTAACTTATCAAGTCGGTTGCTCTCAACTCGTGTAACTACTTCCGAGTATGGTAGATACCCTGTTTTTTTCAAAGAGGGGAAATTTACATGCCATCCATCGGGGCATGTAGTTACCAGCACAACCGCTCCACCGTTCTTTGTGACCATCTCTGCCGAACAAACCGCTTTAGCGGCCTGTTGCATATCGAGATCGTACGGAAAGGCCTCGATAACCACCACGTCAGACTGGGGTATCGGTATGCTGTAGGCTTCGAGAATCTGCCTGCTGGCCTGCTCGTACACCTGTCGATGATGACCGCAATAATAGTGGACCACTTCGGTCTCTTCCATAAGAACGTTGATGACGAAATCGAGCTTTGCCAAATCTCCGATGCGGTTGACTTCGTTTCGAACCGGATTATCGGGGATTGCAAAAATCTTTCTGCTGTCGGTAGTCCACCCCATCCAATGAAGATAGCTAACGATATCCTTTCCGGAGACTCCCGGTACGATGATTTTAGCCCCACCGGAAAATCCGACAACCCGATGAGGCGCAATCTGTCCGATTCCCAATATGAACTCGGCTGATGCTGCCAGGCTGTTTATGGTAACCGGCTGACCGTTTCCAATAGTGCCGATATTGACTAGGTTTGCATCATCGTATGGATCGTGGTTTACAACCCTACACCGTTTTACGACGTCGATGCCATAGCGTTGTTCCATCTCCGTCTGTGTCATCGGACGATGAAGGCCGAGAGCAATCAGAAGCGTGATGCGCTCGGCCGGAATACCGCACCGTTCGAAAATTGGTACTATGTGCGATAATATTTCTTTTTGAGGTGTCGGACGAGCAATATCATCGACAATGATGAGTGCCGAACAAACGTTGCGTTCGAGTAACAGGTCTTCGAGAGCTTTTGTCCCGAGGGGATTCTTGAGCGCTTCCCGAAGGGTATTGTTCTCAATCGGTACATCGTGCGGCGGTTCGTAGACGGTACAATCGGGGTATGGGGTCAAATCGACCGACCCCACCCAATCATATGTCGAATCATATCGATTCATACGGTTCTCCGAGTTTAAGAAGATTTTTTACTTTACCCTATTTCATTAACCCGAACATTCTAGCGACGTTTGTACCCATAACCCGTTCTCTGATCTCGGCAGGCAACTTGAGCGCATCCATCAGCTTCGTATATTCGTCCACGCAGCCTTTTATTTCATCAAGAGGAACATCGGTTCCGAAACAAATCCGGTCAAACGGATGGCTCATCTGGTAATGGGTATCCTTATTACCGGCTAATTTCTTCATCGTATCGGGGAACCACCACAATACGTCGCGGAACCACTCGGGACTCTTTCGTTTGAGTGTCGTTCCCGACAGGTCGAAGTAGACGTTTGGATTCCAAAAAAGTGTCATGGCTGCTTCTTCATACCAGGGATTGCCCAGATGTGCACCGATGAGCTTGAGTTCGGGAAACGCGCGTGCGATTCTATCGAGGTATATGGGGCGCAGGCGTGAACTGTCGATGTCCAGATACCTGTCTTGCTCAGTTCTAACGACTGTTCCTGTATGAAACAAAAATACCATGTCGTAACGTGCCGCCCGTTCATAATACGGCATCATGATATCATCGTTGTAGTTGTACTTCGTTCTGGTTATCTTGATTCCCCTAAAACCTTCAAGCTGCAAATTATCAATCATATTGATGGGATCGACTCCTAAATCCACCGAGGCAAAGGGAATGAATCGATTAGGATACTTGTGATACGCATCCATCACATAATTGTTATAACCAGACTGGCTTCCCCACATATCCTGTTGGCGCATGGCAAGTAAACAGCACATGTCGATTCCCGCTTCGTCCATCGTATCGACAAGATGATCAGCGTAATCTTTAGCAGTAAGCATATGCACATGACAATCAATAATCATTGCGACCTCCAATGGACAATCGTGTCCATCTGCACCTTATTTCATCTCTTTCTTCATCTCTTTAAATACATCTTCGATCCGCTGTAGCGATTCGTCGATAATTGGACGCGTATGTGCGGTAGTTATTCCCGAATGCATAGGGGTAATTC
>JAAYDK010000408.1 GCA_012729295.1 Spirochaetales bacterium
CTACCGGCTGGATGAGATCCTGGAACAGTTGCTCGGTAAAGAGAGCGGTCTGTTTTTGGATCTTGCGGCCTATACCATCGTGACCGAAGGCAATGCGGGCCAGTATTATCCGGACTATGCGTTTAACCATCCACTCCTGACTTCGGATATGCGGGTCTACAGTGACAGTAAAGTCTCGGATTTTCTCCACAAGATCAGCCGGGACCAGGCGATCGGCTTTCAGAATGCCTGGAACGCTACACACGATCACCGGGAAAAGATCTACATCTCCTACGATTCCACGAATAAGAACTGTCAGGCCGGCGATCTGGACTTGGCCGAATTCGGTCATCCCAAGGATAACCAGGGGAAGCCCATCCTGAATATTGCGATCGGTTATGACCGCAAGAACTCAGAACCGCTCTTTTACGAGGAATATCCTGGCAGCATCGTCGATATCGTGCAGCTGCAGCGGATGCTGGAGAAGGCCCAGGGCTATGGCTACCAGCATATCGGCTTTATCCTGGATCGCGGCTACTTCAGCCAAAGCAATATCCACTATATGGATCAATGCGGTTACGATTTCGTCATCATGATGAAAGGCATGAAACCGTTGGTCAAAGAACTTGTGGATGACGTAAAAGGCCGTTTTGAAGACAAACGTGAATACAGCATCCGGGACTACAACGTCAGCGGGATCACGGTAAAACGTCAGCTCTATCCCTCAGATAAGCACGAACGGTATTTCCATATCTACTACAGTGACCGCAAAAAGTCAGCGGAACGCGATGCGGTCGAATACAAAATCGACCATCTGGCTCAATTTTTGAAGGAAAATGAAGGTGGTCAGCTGCAACATGACAGCGGGATTGAGAAATACTTTGACTTGATCTACTACCACGAAGGCAAAGCAGACGAGACCTTTATGTATGGTCGGGAACGTTACGACGTCATCGACGAGGAAATAAAGCTCTGCGGTTATTTCTTGATTATTACCTCGGAAGAAATGACGGCGGCAGAGGCCCTGGACCTATACAAAGGCAGAGATGCATCGGAAAAGCTTTTTCGCGGGGATAAATCCTACCTGGGGAACCGGAGTTACCGTATCCAGTCGAACGAATCCCTGCATGCCAAGATCTTTGTTGAGTTTGTCGCCCTCATCCTGCGCAACAAAATGCATTTCCTGCTCAAAGAGCAGATGAAGCGGAATGTGAAGCGGGCGAACTACATGAACGTCCCGGCTGCCATCCGTGAGCTTGAAAAGATCGAGATGGTCCGGCTGACGGACCATGTTTACCGCCTGGACCATGCGGTCACGGCCACACAGAAAGAAATCCTGAAAGCCTTTGCGATTTCGGAGCCGAATGTCCGGGCAGCGGCCACTGAAATCAGCCAGACGCTGAGCGATCTGGAGCACAAGGAGGAAACGAAATGAAACGCAGTCAGATCGGGATCGACGAAAAAATCGAACGTCAGAAGCACGTTGTTTCACAAGCCAAAGACAAATATGACGCGGAATTAACAAAGCTTGAAACCCTGATGAAGAAACGCAGAGAACTACAGAAGAAGGAACTGATTGATGCCTTTGAAACCAGCGACAGGACCTTGGCTGAGGTTCTGGAATTCCTGAAGGACAGGGCGGAAGATGC
>JAAYDK010000206.1 GCA_012729295.1 Spirochaetales bacterium
CAAGCGTGCGATATAGCGTCCGGTCTTCTCTTCCTTGTACCCCGTTTCGGGATGTGTCCATACCGTATCTGCGACTTCAAAGATTGCATCGCGATTTTGATCTATGATCGTATAAGCCGTTTCTTTCAATGTTTCGACGTTCATCTCTGGCGATTCCCCCTTAGTCGCATCATGGTACACAAGGTGCAATGATGGTTCAATACCCCTGTCCAAATAATGCATCAAGCATACGTTTGCTCGATAAACGAAAGGTCCCAGCCTATCTTCTGAGCCAACGCCAAAGCATTTTCTCCAAGAATCATTTCCTTAGCGCGTTCGGGTATGTTCGCATAGGCAATCGGCCCGATCGCAGTCCCCAAATCAAGATCGAGCGTATCCGAACCGAAAAGAATCTTGTCGAGCGGCAGCATTTTATAGAGATCCTCGGTATTGTACAACGAGAATCCCGGCATGACGAACGCGGCGCATGTCGACTGATAAATATTGTCGAATCGGCTCATTAATCGTTTTTTGCTGTCAATGGGCAAACTCGGATGTCCGATGACAAACGTGACGTCGGGATATGCTCCAGCATAATCGGCCAAATGTTCCTCGCAGACCCAATCGTGGTTCAGCACGATCCAACTTCTCGTTCGTGCAAAATCGAATGCAGGCGAAAAGTCTACGTCGAGTTCTTTCACCCCCTGATAGGATGTCAACAACTTTATTCCGCGCGCGCCTCGCTCTGCACCTTCTTGAAGCAATCCGATCCAATCGCCCGGGAATGCTGCATGTAAAGCGGTAAGAACCGAAATCTTGGTCGGAAATTCGTCCATCCAACGGTATGCATTACGGTTCTTTACCGCAGCATCGCTGGTTGAACTGAGCGTGAATGTAAGCATATGGTCGACGCCGTATCTATTTACATACGGCTCGACATACCGCTCGGTGCTGCGCGGAACATAATAGAGCCGCGATGAGGACCCGACATGCGTATGCAAATCCAGTACCGGGATATGGTGCAAAGGTTGCCCGTTTCTCAGGCATTCGAGGATCGTTCCTTCTTTTCCACGTTGTACATAGGCCATTAGAGCACCTCCCTGACGTCGATATTTGCCAAGAGCTTTTCGATATTACCGTATGCGACAGCCTCTTTGTCGGACTGTGGCAGATCGGCATAACTGACGCATGCCTGGAAGCTTCCCGGATCGAGATGCGGCAGTCCGCAGCTGAATAGGACGCGATGCGAGCCAAAGGCATCACATATCGCCTCAAGCGATTGCGCCTGCCACAACTGGGTAAGAATCACACGCAAGTTGGGGGCACCTGCCAGCGCATCGAACAAAGCCCTGTTGCCCCTCGCCCGCCATTCCCAAGCAATAATCGGGAGTTTGGGGAACATGTTGCAAAAATCTGCCAACGTATACCAGTCGATGACGTTGTCGACTGCATCCTGCGTCCAATACAACAGATACAGCGGCATCCTAACTGCTTCCATCATGCTAGCCAGTGCAAGAGTCCGGTAGTTTTTCTCAAGATGAAGGCGGATCATGCACGGATTGACATACAAAGCTTTCACTCCGTTTCGAACAGCTCTCTTAAAGAACTCTTCTACCGGTTCATCGGCGATATAAGCAGTTTCAAGCGCCCACATATGAAACAGCCGGTCGTCTTTGCATGAAAGAAGGGCAAGATTTCCGTCATCGGGGTCTGCATCGCGTGCAACCGTATGAAATACCATCGCTTTTTCGATGTCGTAGCGCTTCATAACCGCCAACACTTCGTCTTTGGTTCCCGGGGTCGTCGGAAAAGCTTTGTTTGTTTTCCCGATCGGCATCAGTGCATCGAAGAACTTCAGCATCCCCTGACCTCCTTGACCATATCGAGCAGTACGTCGGCTGCATGTTCGGCATACATCGTGCTGACAGTTTCATACAACTGACTCTGATTCGTTTCTGCAAAATTGTCTGCGTTCGGCAGATACCCGGACCATCCGTTTGCCAATCCTCCTACGAGCGCGATATCATTCGGCCAGCGCTTTTGCAAGTGAAAGGCATTCTCGATCAGCACCTCTGCCGGAATTCCGTAGATAAACAGTTTGCCGAAATCCCACAACAGAACCGGCATGATTATCACTCCCTGCGAGGGCTTTGCGTACTGAGTGTCCTTGCGATACAGGTTGATAAACGCACAGTAGGTAAATTGTTTTGAAACCCAATTGAGTACCGTCTGTCCCGTTATACCGTCTTTTCGACATTTTTCCTTAATCAGCGCATTGATCTGGTAATCTTCGGGAACTTCGGAAACGGGAACTTGTAGAAACTCTGCGAATTCGGCTTTCCACTGAGCAATCCTCTTTTCAACTTCCGCACCTTGGAGAGCTCCGAAACGCATCGGTAACCGGGCAACGGCAGATTTCGTACAAAGCGAATCGAGTGTGGCAATCAACGGAGAATCCAGCGCTTTCTTAAGCGGCTCGACCGCTGTAAGCGCCATCTTGGTCATTTCCTCGAACGAGACACCGACAGCCTGATCGGGGTCGTCCATGTATAGCAAGCCCCGGCAATACGGGTCGATATTCCCTTCCGCCCCTTGGATAAAGCCGAAGGGAACCTTAAGATCGGTTTCGAGCGCATCGCGAAGCGGGCCGACCCAGTCGCTGCTGATGAGATAGTTGTCGACTCCCAATGCAGTGAGATGGCTCG
>JAAYDK010000207.1 GCA_012729295.1 Spirochaetales bacterium
CCATATCGACTACAAACGGACCCAGATTCGTACATGTTACTATCCAGGGTGCCTCAATCGAACCAAGCTCCTGTCTGAGTGCCACATCTACAATCTTGATTGAGTCTATCCATAAATTGGGCGATACACTTTGCGGTGAGACATGCACGCAACCTCTTTTTACCATCATATTGGATGTTTCGCTACCCATGGTGGTCTTTCCGACAATCATGCGAAGATTCCATGCCTCGATACTGGAAGCTCCCCACTTCTCAAAGCGCAGAGAGGATGTGGGCATGAATGAAACAAGTCTGTATCCGTCTTGTTCCTCCAACACGATCGGGCCCGAGTGGATCAATACATCAATTTTGGCAGTCCTGTCGGGCATATCGTGATGCTCGTCAAAAATCCAGCGCTGAAGGCGGGAACGGCAGGTGAATGCGGTTCCGGAAATATATACGATATCGCCTATTGTCATGTTCCTTATCAAATCTTCATCTAGCGGAGCCTGTACATGCCATGTAGCCATCTCATTTGCCTCCTTCAAACCATTCGGGATTTCTAAGCTCGATAATCGTGTTGTCGGCTTTGATACGTGATGCGGCTCTTCTGGCAACCATGCAGTTGCTGCTGATAGCGACACAGATTCCTGCAAGGTGCGTATATGCATACTCCACATGCACGGCAAATACGGAAGTATTACCTCCTACTCCCATGCATCCTACTCCAAGGCTATTAATAGCCCGATACAAATCTTCTTCCATCTTTCTAAATTGCATTTCGGGATTGTGAGAACCGATAGGACGAAGACTTGCTGCCTGTTTTGCGAGGTCGGCAGCTACGTCGGCTGTCCCTCCGATGCCGATTCCTAAAATATTTGGCGAACAGATAGCTCCGGCCCGCGAAGCTTCGATGAAAGCCTCGATAATAAATTTTTCGATACCTTTGATACCGTCGGCGAATGCAATGACCCGATGGCGGGTTCCGCCGAAGCATTCCGAGCCGCCGCCTTTGGCTGCAAAGATTATTTGCAGATCATCGCCTTCGACAAATCTGTATGTAAAATGGGGGATATTGTTTCCGACATTATCGCCGGGGTCTTCTCCGGTTAACGGATGTTTCATCGTCGCTCTGAGATATCCCTCTTTTGTAGCTTTCCTAACGGCATAACGAGCTGCTTCTTCTAGTGCGGTAAATCCTCCCTCGATTTCGCAGGAGTTACCGACCTTGAAAAAGAATAACGGCCATCCGGTATCGGGACATGCTGGATTTTCACGTACACGAGCCATATTGATCGACTCCAGCGTGTGTGTAAGCCCGGCTTTGGCAGACTCACCGGTTTCTTGTTCGATAGCCATCTTGAATGCATCGAGAACATCGTCTGCAATAATGGTAGAACCACGCTTTATGCAATCAAAGAGTACTTGTTGGTATGTATCTTTTTGTATCATACTTCTTTCCTTCTCCTGATACTGTAAACCCCATTCGATAAGAAAAAACATTGCATATTGGCTTTCCCTGCTTGCATTTTACCTAAACGGTGAATCTTTCTTTCTGAAAATCTCTTATTAGAGTATACTCGTCCTATGGATTTGCCAAACGATTCAGTGAAACAGGTGCCTCTCGGTACGTTTAAAAGTCCTTCGGATACGTATCATGTACATAAAATCAGTTCAAGCAGTGTAAGTGAAGAACCGCATTATCATGATTACTACCAAATCGGTTATGTTGATTATGGTGTCATCACTCATTGCCAGGAAGGCCATAAGGCGACTTTGGTAAGCGGAAGCGCATTTATCATTCCGCCAAAATTTGTTCATAGCGTAATCTTTACCGAAAACGCCGAACTTTACTCGCTATCCTTTTCTCCGAAGCTGTTCGGTACTGCTGATTCGTGTTCAAATTTTTATACGTTTTTGCAGGCGCTCAATATCGATTCAAATCCTCAGGAAAAAGTCGATGTTCGATTAAGCATAGCGCTTAACGAAAACCACCGAAAATCCATCAAAAGTATTTTCGACTGTCTGTTACGGGAATTTTCGTCTAATTTCTCGCAAGAAATGTCCGCATCCGCTTCACTGATCGCTTCACTGCTCTGCATACTCAGCCAAGCGTATTCGGTGCTTCCTTCTACTGAGATACGGCTGCGTCAGTATGAAACATACCGGGAGAACGTCATTCGGTGCATTGCCTATATCGAACAAAACTTTTTTGATCCGCTTACGATCGACTCTCTTGCAAATCAATTTTCGGTTTCAAGATCAACGCTGGGGCTGTTGTTTCCGAGGCTGACAGGTATGACGCTAAAATCGTTTATCAATCGCAAACGAATCGAACACGCTGCACTGATGATTCGGCTCAGCACATACACGTTTACCGAAATCGCATCCATGGTGGGCTATCCCGAATTTTCTACATTTTTCAGGAATTTTACAAAGATCATGGGGATATCGCCTACGGCCTATCAAAGAAATATTACAAACCAGGAACTCGATGTTCCTAACGTGCCAAACGGGCAATCATAAAAGAACAAACGCGCTTTTATGCTACTACATCCTTGTGCTTGCGATAATACAGCAGCAAAGAAGTATCGATGCATATCATCGCGAAGTTAATGCAGTACAGGACTAATACGATATCCAAGCTAAAAAGGATCTTATGGACGATACCAGACAAGTATCCGGTGAGCAACACGAACTGAAACAACAGGCTGCGGCCTTTGGTTGTTTTTGACCGATAGGTCTTTAAAATGCTCACCGGCCACGCAAAACCGAAACATGCCAGCATGATTCCTTCAAATATACTCATGATTACCTACTTCTACCGAATTGGTATTGCGCTTATTATATGCAATAACGACTGTTTGGCAACTATGAATCGCAATGTTTGGAGAATCCAGATCATAGGTGTATTCAGTATTCCTTGGATCTCGATAAAGCTGGCGATACATCTCAATGCACGATAATACGTCCTTTGCCCTGCTCTTTTGCCCGGTATAGTGCTTTGTCCACTGCATCAAGCATCATGCGTTCGTCCATCTGCTCGCTCCATTCGACGAGACCGATGCTGACCGAAATTGGTTTTTCTTCATCGACCGTCAGATGTTTAGCGGCTTCAAGAATTTTACCCGCGACAATCTTTGCATGAGTAATATTACTATCTGGAAGTAATACGG